>NZ_DICZ01000006.1:0-32896 GCF_002417895.1 Lactobacillus sp. UBA5813 | reverse complement strand
GTCTTAACTTAATGACATTGACCTAATAACTGAATCCAGGAATTAGTATTCAAATTGAGCAAATTCATTTTTCTTAAAGCTGCTTCAAGAGAAGTGATTGTTTGCGCATTCTTGGCTGCAGCACTTGCCTGGCCGCCATACAATTTCAGTGTTTCACTTCCTGCCAAAAAATTTTTAGTTTGGTTAACGTATTTACCATTTGCTTCCGTCCATTTTTCTGAAACTTTTTGAATTGCTTTTTGAGTAAAGCTTGAAGCAATCATTGGCACACAGGAAGAAACTAAAAACATAATGGTGATAACCCAGTTGACGGCTAAGGCATATCCTAAAGCCAGAACCATCTCAAAAAGCTGCATAATAATTTCAATTTGAGCATCGAAGCGATTAGTTTCAAGCAGTTTAAAATCATTCGTTAAAAAACCTAAACTACCACTATTTTGTTCATTGTCCTCTGCTAGCATCCCTTTAAAGATATTCATTCTTAAGTAAGTGTTGGTCTCTTTGATAGTACTTGTTTTTAACCGATTGAAAATTAGACCGGCAAGAAAAGTAATAATAAAACCGCTAATGACAATGATTAAAAATTCTTGCAAGTGAGAAAAGTTTCTTTGGGTGGCAATATTAGTTAAGGTTTGTACCACATATGCAAGTAATATTGCAGAGAAACTTGAAATAAATCCCATAAGAATCATTAAGATAAATTTGAAATGATTTGAGTATTTATAAAGCATAATTTTTCGCCCCTTTTTAGATGTTGGAATAATTATGCCATGATCTTTTCAGCCAAAAGTGATATATTGCATATATGCAAATTAATTTTTGGAGGTACAGATGAAATCATTAGGTCCAAAATTCAAACGATTAAGAAAAGAACAAAATATTACGTTAACTGCTGCTGCAAAAGGTATTTGTTCAACTTCAAATTTATCCCGTTGGGAAAACGGCAAAATTCAAATCACCTTCGATAATGTGATGAAGTTAATTAATCGTATTCATTTTACTCCTAATGAATTCATTGGCAATTCTGAAGCCGATAATGATGAAACCTTACCAGCAGAAATACGACAGGTAATCGAAGACGAAGACACCGTTAAAATGGAAAAACTGATCGCCTATTATCTTGATCTTTACCATCAAAACAGAAAATTTTTTGACCTATTTTTAGTAGTTGTTCTATGCAATCAGTACTTACTAATTAAGAACAAAAACTTATTGCCTTTTTCTGATCAAATGCGGCTTTATACTCACTTATCGCAAATTAAAGTTTGGAGTTCCTTCAACCTTTCATTCTTTGGCAACTGCGTTTTTATGATCAAATCTGATCGTGTTTTTGCTATTGCAATGCAAATTATCAATAATCAAGATTTAATTCCAAAGGACCCTACTTTTTATAATCTAATAACTATGATGGGAGTTTTAGATGATGCAAGTATTTCGCTTATCTTTCGAAAAGATTTGAAACGAGCAAAAAAACTTTTAAACGCTCTTGAGCAAATAAAACTGTCACAAGTATTTAGCTTCTTTAAAATGACTTTGAACTTTTTACAAGAGGTTGTACGATACATGGAAAATGGCGAAGAAGATGACATTTTAGAATTCATCCAAAAAACAGTTGATTTAGGAATGAATGACGCTGCCAATACCTTTATCGATGTATTTAAAAGGGCAAAAGAATTAAGGTAAATAAAAAGAGAAATTTCATATTTGTCTCAGATGCTTTACTGTTAATGCTTGGTACATTTGTCGTCAAGTTGATCAAATTCAAGAATTGGCGAAAAAAATAACTGCTTTAGCTCTGCAAAGCTAGCAGTTATTCAACAAATAATTTAATTTTTTAGATCCTTTCGTAACACTAAAACTGTTAGTCTTTTTTTTTAGCAAAAAACATAATGCTGACTTCTATTCTTTTACCAAATGGATCTCGCGATCAAACAACTGCCGCATTCCTTCATTGAAGTTATGAGCAATAAAGACAATCGTTGCTTTACTCTTCACTAAATTCTTCAAAATATTCATGGTTGCGGGTTGATCGATCGCACTTGTTCCTTCATCAATCAGAATAATGTCGCTATTGTGAACCTTGGCTCTAGCAAGCACGATCTTTTGCCGCTGACCACCAGAAATATTTAACTTATCCAAATTTAATTTTTGCTGCAAACCTTTATTAAACTTATCGATATCCTCATCAAAGTTAACTTCTTTGACAGCAGCTTCAACTTTTCCATCCAATCTTTCATTAAACATTGTGATGTTGTCTTCAATTGAAGCCGGAAAGACAATCGGATCCTGCGGAATATAACCGATCTTGCTTAGATCAGGCTCAATTTCTTTGCCATCCTGATCTTCAAAAATCACTTTACCCTTGCTTGGTTTGAGTCCGCCCAAAATCAGTTTAAACAGAGTCGACTTGCCCGAACCCGAATCACCTGTCAACAGAATCTTTTCACCTTGATTAATAGTTAAATCAGGATAAGTCAATTTTTCGCCATTCGGAAATTGCAGACACAAATCCTTAGTCTTGATGATGCTTGGAATTTCCAAATCAGTTTGCGCATGTGGTTGCACTTCAGCTGCCGATTCATCGATCTCATCAAGCAGCTTAGTCGTTCCCTTCATTGAACCGCGAGCTGACGTAATTCTATTAATACCAGAATTGAGATAAAATCTAAAGTTACCGACAATAACTAGAGTTCCGATTGTCAGTTGATCGTCTTTGATCAAAAATCCAGCTAGAACAAACAGAATCAAACCAAAAATTGCAGATACAATCCCATTGAGAGCCTCTAATAACTTTTGATATGCCGTTTGTTTCACCGTTGCATCTTCGAGCTTTTTAGAAGCTACTGATGAAACATTAAACAATTTAGCACCAGCAAAGAACTGTCTAATTTGAGCTAGGCCAGAAAGCCACTCGTTCAAAGAATCAAGGTACACTTGGTTGCTATCAGAGATCATCTTGGTGGCCTTTTGCAGCGGCTTTTCAGTTAATTTTGGCAAAAGCAGAGAAATAGCCACCATTAATAAGATCGTAATTAGCAGCAGCCAATTCAAAATAATCAGATAAACGATAACGCCAACAACGAGCGTGGCACCGTAAATGCCCATTAAAAATGGCTCATAATAGTTGCCCATTACGATTTCCAAATCGTTGGTTAAACGGTTTTGCATTGCAGCAACTTGATGTTCTTTACCGTCATGATAATAATGATCGACAATTTCTGCTCTAACTTGATTGCCGATTTCTTGCATTTGTTTATTTGATAAATAATTGAACCAAGCAAAAACTCCATATGAGATGAACATAAGTGTTAATGCAAGCAAGCTGATTAACCAGTAATTGCGCAGATTTTTAGTTAAAACAATATTTGCTTCCTGTTGAGCAACATAAATATTGACGATTGAAACAGCTGGCGTAAAGATCTGCAAAATGACAAGAAGAATAAATCTCTTAGGGTTAATTCGATATAATTCTTTTAAACTCATTCTTTATTCTCCTTTCCCTTAGCAGTTAATTTGATTTCTTGATCAAATTTTTCCTTTAATTCCGGTGTAAAGTTGTGTGCAATCATTAAAATGGTTTGATTTGTTTGAAGCAAGTTATCAATAATTTTCTCCGTTGCTTCTTGATCAATCGCACTGGTAACCTCGTCCATTAAAACAAAGGGCTGCTCATGAATTTCCGTTCTTGCCAAGACAACTTTTTGTCTTTGCCCGCCTGACAGATTTTCTGTTTTCAAATCAACTTGCGTATCAAGACCTGCAGGCATCTTAGCCAAATCAGGCTGCAATTGCACTGCTTGTGTTACCCGACCCAACTTGTCTGCGAGTTCTTCTTTGAACATGGTAATGTTGTCTTTGATCGAAACAGGAAAGACGATCGGATCTTGCGGCATGAAATTAAGTTCTGCTTTTTCATTTGGAATAATATTGCCAGATTGATCATAATAGGTGATCGTCCCTGTTTCAGGTTTTAATTCGCCTAAAAGTACTTTAAACAAGGTTGATTTACCCGTACCTGAATCACCGCTGAGCAAGACCTTCTGTCCTTTTTTAATTTCAAAATCCGGATAAGCAATTTCTTCGCCCTGATCATATTTAACTTTTAGATTTTTAACTGAAAGACTAAAGACTGGGACTTTTTCAGCAGCATGATCGGCAAGCTTTTTTCTTAATTCGGCAGTTTGTGCACGCAAGGTCTTGGTTGATTTCACTTTTGTCAGTGAGTCAGTAATATCCCAGATCCCGGAAAAAATAGTAAATGCAAAACCGCTGGCAACGACAAAGTCACCAAAGGAAATTTTGCCGAAAATGAAGAGCAAGCCACCTGTAATTCCTAAACCAAATTGTGCCAAAGTGTTACCAACACCATTAATTAAATATGACCAACTGGCGATACCTTCGCTTTTAATTCCGGCTTCCGCATAGTCGCCACTCGCTTTTTTTAGTTGCCGTGAAAGCCGACCATAAGCACTATAACGTCGCAATTCCTGCAGTCCGCCAAGCCAATGCTCAATCGCAGCCAATAACTTTTGATGTTTTTGATTGACTTGATCCATTGCAGCGGAAGTTTTCTTTTCTAGCAGCTTAGGCAAGTACAAAGTCAAAACCGCTAAAACCGCAGTTACAACAATTAATAACCAATTCATGCTGACGAGCAGACCAATAGCAATGATAATTTCAAACAAACCACTTAGAATAGTGATCCAAGAAATGGCATATTTGTCCGTAAGCAACTTCAAATTGGCTGTTAATTCATTTTGCATGTTAGCTACTTTTTCATCGCCCTGAACATAGTAGTGTTGCACGATGTCTTGCCGAATTTTGTGTAGATAATTCTGCGTCTGTCTAGTAAAAACAACCGTTGCAACTGGCAATAAAAGTGCTGCTAATACTTCCATCACTGCTTCAACAATTTGCCAAAAGAGATAAGTATTCAAGTGGCCAACTGTAATTGCATTTAGAGCATATTTAAATAGATATTCACCCATCGAACCAGCAATAGCATAAATTAAATATAAGAAAATAATTAAACCTGATCGCGGAATGTTTATTTTCAAAAGCTCTTTTAGGCTCATTTTTACTTCTCCTTCTCTCCCTTTATTTAAAATTTATTTTCATCTTCTTATTTGCTTTTAATTTTACCCCCCCTATGTTTAATTTACAACTAATATTTTAATTGGCAATAAATAGTCTGGAGAAAACAACTGATCTTTAGATACATACAAAAAATGCGCTAAGAGGAAAAGCTCTTAACGCATTTTTAAACATTTTTTGCTATTTTACGTAAGCATATTTGTAATTCCATTGCGTACCAGCAGTGTTATGAATGATGCCATGAACTCTTGAATTTTGCAAATAAGCCGTTGTTTGTTGATAAATTGGAGTGATCGCTTGTTCACTATTTACAATTCGAGCAGCTTTAACCAAATCCTGCCAACGGGCATTGACATTATTTGCGTCCTGGTTGGCTCCCCGATTTACTAACTGATCATATTTACTATTTGACCACTTGCCATAATTATATGAAGTGCCTGTCATTGGGATTTGCATAAAGGTCATTGGATCATTAAAGTCGCCACCCCAACCAGACAAATCAATGTCAAAATCGCCACTTTGAGCACGACTATCAAATGATTTTGCAGGAATATTTATTACATCAACTTTGATACCCTTTAATACTTTGGTCCATTGTGATTGTAAGTATTGCGTCAACTGGTCACTATCGGGGCTGTCATTTGAAGCTAAAAGATTAAAAGTTAAATTCTTTTCACCAATTTGCTTTAAGCCCTTTTGCCAATATTTCTTAGCCAAATCAGCATTATAATTAGTAGTATTTTTAACACTTTGCTGTTTAGCAAAATCCGTACCGGACTTTGGATCTGAAGCCAATTGACTGGCAACGAAACCGGTTGGGATTGTAGAACCGTCACCTAAAACCTTTTTTGTAATTACATTTCGATCAATTGCCAATGATAAAGCAAGACGAATATTGCGGTTATTCAAAGCCTTCCGATTTACTTTGTTTTTATCCTTAAAGTTATACATTAAGAAGCGAACATAAGAATATGGATATGACTTAAAATCTTTGTTGCTTTTCAAGTTTTTAACCTGTTCACTGGAAAGTGGCGTTAAATCTAATTTACCTTGTTGATATAATTGATAGCCCGTGTTGTTTGATTTAACCACTTCATAGTTTATCTTGTTCAGCTTAACTGCTTTTTTATCCCAATAATTTTTATTTTTAACAAATGACCAGAAATCATTAGTGCCATTCCATCCTGTAATTTTAAATGGACCTGAATAAACTTGGTATTGTGATTTAGTAGCATACTTACTACCATATTTTTTGACAACTTTTGTGTCCTGCGGCCCAAATAGTGGATAAGCCATTAAAACCTTAAAGTAAGCAATTGGACGTGTTAATTTCACAACTACCGTCCTCTTATTTGGTGCTGAAATCCCTAAACTATTGGGATTCTTTTTGCCTGCAATAATTTGGTTGGCATTTTTCACACCGCTGAATAAGTAGGAATATGGTGAAGCAGTTTTTGGATTCAAACTACGATGCCAGGAATAAACAAAATCTTGAGCAGTAATTGGATCTCCATTTGACCATTTCGCATTTCTTAATTTGAAAGTCCAAGTTTTTCCGTTTTTAGAAACAGACCCGGACTTTGCTAAACCCGCTGTTGGTTTACCATTGCTACCTAGGCGATAGAAACTTTCGAACACATTACCTGTTTGGCCATAACCGGTGGATTTACTAATGTCAATCGTGTCCAAAGGGGCAGTTGTACTCAAATTTAAAGTTTTACTATTTCCTGAACTTTGTGAATTAGAAGTATTGCCACAAGCCACAAGTACTATCGCTGCAGAAATAGTAACTAAACTTGTCGCAAAAATCTTAAATTTATTCATGTCATTCTCTCCTTTTATATTTTTTTAGACACAAAAAACGAGCTGCAGCCTAAAATGACTACAGCTCGTTTGAATAAGAATTTCAATCAATAAAAAATAAATTAACTAAAATAATTATAGATAGAGATGCGTTGCATGTTAGGCACGTCAAATAAGATGCTGTTACAGCAACAACATTCTCTAGATTCATTTGTAAATTTAAGTGCCAACATGTTTTTCATCTCCTTTTATGTCTTACAATTTATAAGTAGAATGATATCCTTAATTCCAGAAAAATACAATAGTTTTTTCTTATTTTTGGTTAGTTGTTTAAGCCTATCAGTTCATTGACTACTCAAAATATGAACTTTAGGTGATTTTTTAATTTCTGATTAAATCTGGATACTTCAAAATTTGACAGGAGGATATCTCTCTTTTTTATTCCTTTCCCACCATGTCGTCTACATAACGTTGTAAACTATCTAATAATTTACGGTCAACATGATTAATAATTTTTCCATTTCTAGATTCAAAATCGAAATTTTGCAATTGCCATAAAACAATATATCCTTTGACGCCTGTATTGCCGTTACCATTAATTAAAATAGGTAAGTATCTAGGATTATTTTCATATTTATTCGAAGTTGTAATTGGCATACCGATAAACATATGAGTAGCCTCATTATATTCATTTGTACTCATAACGACATAATGTCTACGAATATTACCTTTTCGTGGATCATGACCACCCATTTCATGACCTGAATGTGGCTCTGCATCTGCAATAATTACATCACCTTTTTTAGGAAATTGCATTAATCAATAACCTCCCTGCCAACAGGTTTTACTGATTGCAAATCCGTATCATTCTTTACATCATTTTGATAATCATAATTTTTCCATTCTGGATCAGCAAAAATATTTTTTCTTTTTTTAACAGGAGTAAAAATGATTGTAGTACCATCATTTTTTACTGTATATTCGTCACTAACAGCCTTTATTTCTTTAGGAACAGTTAAGGTTCTTGAATTTCCAACTTTTCTTAATTTAACAGTCATATTAATCGCTCCTTTATATACACAAAGTATACACACTCAAGGACATATTATCAATTAAAAAGTAGGGAAAGCTGATTCATTTATCCATAAATTAGTATTAAGTGTACTAAATGATTAATAAATTTAATTATGGAATTGATAAAAATGGCACAACGTTTGAAGCTAAATATCCTAACGAATTCAAATTACTTAAATTGAGTAAAGGTATTATCAAAGTAATCAACTTACGGCCTTTAATTGATTTTGCACGTGAATGGTTCGATCAAGAAGATCATCAATTTGGTAATATAATCTCATCGCAACCATATGTTCGTATTTAGTATAATTATTGCATTGGTAGTGAAGCTGATCGAATTTGAAGATCGGCGAAAAAAATAACTGCCTTAGCTCTGCAAAGCTGGCAGTTATTCAAAAACATTAATTAAATTTTGGATAGCACCGCCGAAGCGGCTCTACACTGAGAGGTTGACATTTGTATTGTCGACCTCTTTTTTATCTAGTGATATTATAGCAAGTTATAAATTAATCAACAAATTAATTGACCAGTATTTTTCATTCACTCGCAATTTTTATTTTCCATGCCATAAAGAAACAGATTATTTCTATATCGCACCTTATTTTTCAAAAGATAACAAAATTCTTTCTCGACTATGATGACTACTTAAATAATCTATTGCACTTTTTATATTATCAATAGAAAAGACTTCACCAATCGGAATAAACAATTGTTTTTTATCAATCAATTGCAGTAAAGTTCGATAGTCATTGGGAAAAGACGGTTTACTAATAAATTGAACGCCTCTTAAATTATTTTGTGCAATACTATAAACTTTATCTCCACTTCTAACATGTTCCATTAGTTCTCTTGTTACACCATTGCCAGCTATATCAACTACTGTACTAGGAATCTTTTCCATATGTTTAGAAATTCTAATACCATATTCAGAAATTTTATCATTAAGATACTTTTGTGAAGCTTTAGTAGTCATCGGCACAATCGATAATTTTGTTAAATTTGTTAAAAGTTGCATGAGAATCAACCCTGTCACAGAATTTGCACCGTAGATTATTATTTGCTTTGGTGAACTCTTTCTTAATAGTTTTAAGAATGTTAACGCAACATCTCCCCCTCCTATTAATGCTACTGCTTCTTCATCCTTAACTCCTTTTGGAATAGGAATAACTAATGGCGGCAAATTCGATAAAATCTTTTCTTGAAATGTTCCTTTAGGATTTAAAACTAGTACTCTCTTACCTAACAGATTATTAGAACGTAAAAATCCAACTTTCGATACTTTTCCTACTGCTCCATATCCTATTATTAACTGTATGATTCCGATTGGTTCTTTTTTAGGCGGATTAATTGTCCAACATTTTGGCAGCAGTATGGCTGTTGCTTTGGAAGGAATTGCGGAAGTATTGACAGCTGTCTTTTATCTATTGATTTTTAATAAAAATAAAGAATAAGTCATAGAAGAATAAATAAGTGATATTTCCTTACAAAGCAAGGTACTATTTATTTAGAATTTATAAGGAGTGATTTTTATGCAAGTTCAAGCAAAAATTACCAGCAAAAATCAAATTACAATTCCCAAAGCAGTTCGTGACACATTGAAACTTAACAAAAATGATAAAACCATTGTTTTTAATATTAAAGATAATGAATCCGTTACTTTAGAAAAACCTAAAAATAATCTATGGGATATAGTCGACGCTCAAGAAAAAGTCTACGGCAATATTGATACTCCAGAGATAGATTGGGGACAAGATGTAGGAGAAGAAAGGATCGATTGATGTATAAGCAAGGCAAAATTTATTTCATTAATTTGGAGTCTTCTAAAGGTAATGAAGAAAGAAAAACACGACCATGCATTATAGTTAGTAATAATCAATACAATCGTGTCTTTAATACTGTAATTGTAGTACCTATTTCTTCAGCAAAAAAATATCAAACAGAAGAAAAGTTTAGGAAATCACCACTTTTTGTTTTTCTTAATAAAGATAAAGTTTACGGTACAGCGTTATTACAACATATTCGTACAATCGATCCAAATAAACGAATCAGTGGCTCCTTAAAAGGGAAATTAACAGATGATGAGATGCAAAATATAAAGTCTGTATTACAACAATTTTTCTAATAAAAAAGTCCTTACCTACTTTTATGTAGATAAGGGCTTTTCATTCGATCAATTTATATTTTTCTGCAGCTTGATGTCAATAAACAAGCACAGTTACTCGATTTAAAAAGTACTAAGATTTTAACGCATTTTCTACAAATTTATTTTTTGCAATTCTTCAGAAGTTTTCTCTTCCGGCGTAATTAACTGATAATTTGCCAAAAATGATTTACAAAAATCCTGCGGCAGCTTATATTCTTGGTTAAAAGTATCGATCATTGCATGGAAATTCTGGTAATTACGCAAAGTAAAATCTTGCAAATCACCTTTAATTATCTTCTTTGCCTTTTCATACTTCGGCATCTTCCATCCCAAGTATTCAAACAAACGATAAGAATAATTGTCAACGACAAACTCGCCCTTACGCAAACCATACATCAAAATCACGTCAGCCGTTTCCGAGCCAATCCCTTTAATAGCTAACAATTCTTTACGCAATTTTTCTTTGGGCATTTCCTGCATCAATTCCAAATCAAAACTATACTTTTGAAAATATTTCGCTAAATTCTGAATAGTTTTAACTTTTCGAGTATAGAAGCCTGCTTTTTTAATTGCATTAGTCAATTCTTCATCCGTTAAGGCTAAGATTTTTTGCGGCAAAAATCCACTTACTTTGTACAAATCCTTTAATGCCTTAGCAACATTTTTCCAATTAGTATTTTGAATTAGAACCGTTGACCAAATTACTTCCCAATCTGAACGTCCTGGCCACCAGCCAGTGGGATCCATGTTGTCATACATTATATCGTAAAGCTGATTCAAAGTGATTTTAATTGCCATTTTTATACCCTAACCTCTAGCTATTAATACATAGACAGAGGTCTTTTTGCTCATATAAATTAATACTCTAAAAACTCATAAAACTAATTCCGTTCCAGCCATTATCTTGATAAGCATCATTAATTGCATGCAAATATAATTCACCAACATGCTTAGAAAGTTCACTGTGCAAAGCCATGGGACGAAGATCATTCATTAAGCCTTGTAAAATTCGTGGATAATATTCATCCTTTTCAATTCGCTTTTTTGCTTTTTCTAAAGCCTGAAGTTCCTTCGGAGCAACTGTATCATCATCAAGCAAATAATTTATCATTGCTAAAAATTGTTTTTCTTCATTAATACGTTTTTTTCTTCCAAACATCTTGTCTATCCCTCTTCTTATTTTACGAAAATTATAATTCACTTACTCAGCATTAATGATTCCAAGTTGCTTACGCAAAAACTTCCATATCTATCATCCTCAGATATAAAATTGTTATTTGATAATTAGTAACACTTCATAATTAAAGCGTTTGATTTTTTCGTTGGCGTATTCTTTAATATGTATTTCTAATTAATACTATATCTTTATTCAAATTGACAATATCTTTTTAATTTGCTTATAATAAAACACAATCCACTATTATGAAGCAAAACTCAATTTTTACTAAGGTTCAGAGGAAGTGTTTTTATGGAAGATGAAAAGTTGAATCGCGGACTCAAAAGCCGCCACGTGACGATGATTGCGATCGGCGGTGCAATTGGTACCGGATTATTCTTGGGTTCAGGTTCAGCCATCAAAAGTGCGGCCCATCAATCATTCTTTCCTAGTTAATTGTAGGAATCATTACCTTTTTTATGATGCGTGTCTTAGGAGAGTTGATTCTAGCTGATCCATCTAAACATTCCTTTTTAGATGCCGCAAAAGAATATTTAGGCGATCGAACAGAATTCGTCGCCGGCTGGACCTATTGGGCTTGCTGGCTAAGTTTAGCGATGGCCGATTTAACCGCTACGGGTATCTACTTAAAATATTGGTTTCCCTGGCTTCCGCAATGGGTAGAACCCTTGTTAATCGTTATTATTTTAATGTTTGTAAATATGGTCGATGTAGGGCTGTTTGGCGAACTTGAGAGCTGGTTTTCAATGATCAAAGTTATTGCAATCATTGCACTAATTTTGATAGGTTCAGTTCTATTGCTTTTTCATACAAAAGTTGCCGGGCGCACGACCTCGCTTGTAAATTTGGTCAGCAATGGTGGTTTCTTCCCGACAGGAATCAGCTGTTTTCTTACATCATTTCAAATGGTTGTCTTTGCCTTTGTTGGTGTGGAAATTGTAGGACTAACGGCCAGCGAAACAGCTAATCCAGAAAAAGACATCCCTAAAGCTATTAATACTTTGCCTGTAAGAATTGGACTCTTTTATATCGGTTCAATGCTAGCAATCATGGCGGTTTATCCATGGAATCAAATTAAAACAACCTCTAGTCCCTTCGTTCAAGTCTTTGCTGCTATTGGCGTCATGGGAGCAGCCGGAATATTGAATTTCGTGGTTTTACCTGCAGCAATGTCGGCAACCAACAGTGCAATTTTCTCTACCAGTCGTTCATTTTATGCATTAGCACGCGGCGGCAATGCTCCTAAAAAACTGGGCGAACTAAGCAACAAAGCTATTCCAAAAAACGCTCTAACTATTTCATCTTTGATTTTATTCATTGTAGTTATTTTGAACTACTTAATGCCAGCAAGAATTTTTGGTATTGTTTCGACGGTCTCAACAATTAATTTCGTAGTTGTTTGGCTGATTATCATGTGGGCACATATTAAATATCGTCAAGCTAACAAGAAAAAATTGGGAGCCTCTAAAATGCCAGGCTTCCCCTTTACGAGTTGGTTAACAATTCTTTTCTATTTGGCAGTTCTAGTTATTCTTTTCTTTATTCCTTCAACTCGCTTGCCTTTAATTATTTTAGCTCTATTTATTGTCTTTCTTTGGTTTATCTATAAAATTGTCTAAAAACAAAAATAGCATTCTGCTTTTGCAGGATGCTATTTATTTGCGATATTTATTAATATCAGTAACGTTGTCTTGTCGATTGCTCTGACTTTTTACTTGATTTTTATCAACAATCTCAGTCCGACGCTTATCACCCGACAGTGCCCCATTCAGCAAATCAACGAGGTCACCGAGAAGTTGATCTTCTGAGGCTGCAGGCTGAGTAGTTTTTCCATGTAAGTTGATTATTTTACTCATGTGGGCTGACTCCTTTAGAATTGGATTACTGTAAATAGTTTATCCAGAAAATATTACGGAGACTTTACGCAAAAGTTAATTTTATCTAATTTTTTAATCAAGGTCGTCCACATGATGGTTTGAGTGAAAAACGCCGAAAGTGAAGTTAAATAATATTGCAGGTAATACGAATCTTCTTGATTATTAGTTTCTTTCTCGTATTTATTCAAGGCAATTTCCTTTTGATAGTTGGCAAAGGCTCTGATTAAAAAGACTCCAACAAAAAACGTAGGAAACCAAAATGTACACAAGACCCGTAGAATAATGATTAAACTGTCCGTTGTTAGAACATCAAATGGTAAGACTTTTGTGACAAAAGCTGCAAGTGTCTTTCCTAACGCAACTGCCGCAATGTAGGCGAAGAAGATCCAAGCAAAAGCTCCGGCACCATGAACAATAGTTACCAGGACACCGCTATAGGTAATCCAGAACATGGCACAAACACCATACATGCTCATTTGAAAGTAAGTTTCTTTGGAAGCAGCTGAAAAATGAGAATGATGGTCGAAAATAAGGATTAACATTAGAATTACCAAAAAGGCAGCTAATAGGAAAATTCCCCATTCAACAAAGGTGCCGACATTTTGGTTTCGTCTGGCTTCCATCAACAGCATGGCAACGAAAAGAAAAGTCACTAGGACAAGATTTGGCCAACTGATCTTCAACTCACCTTTTTGATGGTAAAAACCATATGTGTGGTAGTAGCCGATCATACCAATTGTGTTAGCAACGAGAGGCCATAAGAAAGCTAAGGTCGGTGCAAATTTAGCCAATACTGCGAAAATTGCCAGTAAAAGCAAGATGATGATCAAAGCAAGCAACGCTTTTTTAGAATTGCCCTTCTTTTTCTTGCTTGGTGCAAGTTTTCGTTTATTTTGATTGAGGGATGCAGGAAAAATAGCAGCAGCACTGCCAATAAAAACAGCTGATAAATCAAAGAAAAGATGCGAAATAACACCGAAAATTCCAATTATGGAGCCAACAAGACCAAATATAAGTCCGATCCAGCCCAGAAGATTGCTGTTTTTTCTTAATCACGAAAAATGAAGAGCGCTGTTCTTCTAAAGGCGTAAAAAATAGCCATCGGCAGAACATCGCTAATTAACGAGCCGTTGCGATTAATCAACAGAATATAGATTGCGTACGGAAAGCAATTCACCATGAAACTGATGATTCCTAACCAGGCAACCGATTTATTTTTTATTTCTTCAAACATTTGAAAACCAACTTTTTTAGTAAGTATAGCATTAAAAAAGCTGGTCAGGAATTGCCCTGATCAGCTTTTTTGCAGACGAAATCATTAAGTAGAATATTTTAGTTATTTCTTCAAGTTCTTTTCGCAGTAGTCTTTGATCTTATCGTCATCAGCCTTTAAGATCCATTTAACAGCTGCTTCGGTCTTCATCGTGTCATGGCCATTTGCTTCCATTTCGTGGTCCCAAATAGCGACACGAATAGGCATATCGTTGCCCTTAGCCCAATCAAAAACTTGATCCATGTTACGATCAATCATTGCGGTTTGTTCAATTTCTTTTTCATCTGCTGCCATAATAAAAACTTCCTTTCTCATAGCACTTACATTATAGTTCTCTTTTAAAATTTTGACGCAGAAATAAAGTGATTTTCTATACAAAAAATAAAAATGACCAAATCTTCTATTGAGATTTGATCATTTTACCAACCTGTTATTCAATTTTTCAACTTTTACTCGGTCTAACCACGATTAGATCAACAATTGCATAAAGAGCAATCAAAATAAATCCGACTGACAGCGAAAGCATGAATACCTTAAAGTTAAACATTACGCTGACTAACAGCCATAACATAAAGACAATGGCAATTGGAGCCACAATTTTACTAATTTTTTCGTTAACAAGCAAACTGTGCATGTAATTTTCAGTCATAAAATCGCCCTCTTTTCACAACTTTATTGTAAGCGATGCAAATTGCTGAGTAAAAGCAAAAACTGTCCTTATTTTTAATTTGAAATATAAATTTTCACACAGAGTTAAAATAGAACAAAGTTCATTTGGATAAAATTAAATTGATAAAAAATAAGAAAAAATGCTTCCTGGTTAGTTAACCAAGGAGCATTTATAACAGAGAGTGTGAATAGAATGTTTAACAGAGTTTTATGCTTTTTTCTTAAGAAGAATCAAGCCCAAGAATGAAACAGCTACACCAATCAAGCCTAAAGCTAAAGCGTTTTTGTGACCTGTCTTTGGCAATTCACTATTTTCTTCAGTTTGAGTATTAGCAACTGAAGAAGTGCGAACTACCTTTGACTGGCTATCTTTAATATCTGAGTAATTTGTTTGATTAGTTTCACTGTTTGCATTATTTTGATCATCACCACCTTCAGATTGTGCTGGGATTTATTAATTCTGTTGATTTTTATACCTTCTATCCCGGTTTATTCTTCTTATCATCAAAAATAGATTATATACTGATATATTAGTATTTCAATGAAAACGCTTGTTTTTAATTTTAAATGCAAACTTGCACATTAATATGAATCATTTACCTTATTTTTATTAAAGAGGTTATGATAGTATATGAGAATAAGAAGAAAGAAAGAAATTTGGATTGAATAATACTTTAACTGATCAAGCTTATCGACAAATTCTCTCTCGAATCGTCGATTTGAACTATGTCCCTGGTCAAAAAATTTCAGAGAAAAATATTGAAGAAGAAATCGGAATCGGTCGTACCCCTGTCCGTGAAGCCTTGCTTCATTTAAAGCAAGTTGGCTTAATCAACGTAATCCCGCAATCTGGAACCTACGTTTCATTGATTAACCTGCCTCGGGTGAATGACGCCATCTATTTGCGCCACAATGTAGAATCATCGATTATGCAGGAAGCTTGTCAAAAGGACTTTACTCCGCTTGATATCAGTACCTTGAAGCATTTGATTGAAGTTGAAAAAAGTGCTATTCAAGAAAAGAATGTTCCTTTATTCTTCCACTACTTTGATCGTTTCCATGCCCAATTTTATAAAAAAACGGGACATGACATGACCTGGACTTGGTTGCAGAACATCAACATTTACTTTTATCGTGTCGTTGTTTTAATTTTGCAATCTGATCAGCAATCCTGGGAAAATTTAATTGAAACAGATCTTAAACTTATGAATTCTGTTCTCAATAATGAAACTGATAAAGTGGAAAAATATTTCAACTACGAAATGGAGATTTCACCAGAGAAAGAAGAAAAATTGGTCAACGACTTTGGAGATTACTTCGAAAAATAAAACAAAATCACCGCATAGCCTAGTTGCTATACGGTGATTTTTTAGTTTAAAAAATGAGTCTATTTAACTAATATTTGGTTACGTCTTTACTATTCAACCAACTATTCTTCTTTACTTGAACAATCTTCTTGCCATTTGTCTTTTTGACAGCCTTAGCAGTAAAGATGCTTCCCATTTTCACTGTTTTATTAGTCTTTTGTGCATTTTTATTATAAACAGCTACTTTTTGGTTCTTAGTGTCTTTGACAATGACAATGATCTTATTTCCCTTCTTAATAGTAGGATTGGTTGGTGCAACTTCTGCAGAACCGAATTGTGGTGCAGAACTTCCTCCATCAGCTGCAGCAACTTGACCTATTGCTCCTAATAAACCAATTGACAGAACGATACTTGAAACAAATCTAACTATCTTTCTCATCTTTAAAACCTTGATCCTAAATAAGTATTTTATACACTCTGATATCTCTCTATTCACTTATGATTTTACCCATTAATATAAGAAGATCAAGCGTGCAAAAATTGCAGTCATGCCTATTATACTAGTATTTAAGCTCTGTATAGAATAACGAAAACAGCCTGTTATTTTATACGAAAAATTTTAAAAAAGATAAAAAAGACTCTTATCCCACAACAGAATAAGAGTATACAAATTATTCTTTTTGACTTAATTTGAAGTAATCCCATAAATCGGTTACTAATTCAAAGGCTAAAACGAAGAAGATGACTTTGGTCCACGAATGTGTAAAAACGAAAAGAAAGACGATAGCACCGATAAATAAGGCGATGATAAAAATCATGCCAACAATAGTCATCGCTAATCCGAAATTAACTACAATCTGTTCCATGCGGGTAAATTCGTCTTCTTCCTCCTGCAGCTTCTTGTACTTTTTGCTGTTGCGTAAAACCAATGATCTAATTCCAATTCCAAAACCAATGAAAAAGATTACGACTCCGATTAATGAAATAGTTAAATTTGATTCTGGTCTAATGGCTAGAATTCCGCCGACAATCAGAAGGATTTCTGAAATGATATTTAGTAACAATTTTTTTCGGACTAATATTTTAAACTGTTCGTTATGAATCTCCATTGTACTTCCCTCAATACGTTATAAGTATAGTATACATGAGAAAGGCCCGCATTTGACAGAAAACGAGACCGTAAAATAGTTTGTGTAAGGATGAATGATTCCTTAAATTAATTTCTGAAAACATTAGAAAAAGGAGTTCCTTTCTCGTATGATTGGATTGAACAAAAAAACAACATACAGAAAGAAGAACTCCTTCATGAATGATTTTACCAAAAATATGGCTCAAGCACTCCAATAATCAAGACAAAGTTAATGATTTTTTGCGCAAGGAAATTCAAACTGCAGTTAATCAATTGCTTGAAGCTGAATTAACTGCCTTTTTAGGCTATGATCCATATGCAAAAAGCGGCTTAAAGAAACAAACTCTTTGGCCTGTACTCTCTTTCTGCACGTCTTGCTTAAATTAATAATATCCTCGCAGACCTGATAGCGATGAAATTCCAGTCGCTTCTTGGGGCCTTTAATCACAACGCCATCGCCTTCAAGATAAAGCACTGGCACCTTTTTCTTTTGAGTAATACCATCGTATCTTTCCTCAGACTGCTGCTATGCTTTAATCTGTTTGCCTGCTTGCACAATCAGCTTGCCAACTTGACTATGGCTAATATTGAAACAGGAGAGAGTATTGACAGCTAAAGCAGTATTGCGGTAAGTTGCCACGGCGCTAACCTGCAAAACATCTTTTACTGCCAAAACACTGTAACGCTTATATTTGTCATAGCCCATCAGCTTATCCAGTGGATATTTAGCCTTTTTGCCTGGACAAGCATATCTTCTGCGCCAATAGCTAATCTCACCAAAGGCAGTCACAACTGAACGCTTATTTTTCTTCTCGATCTGATAGCCTTGCTTTTTAGTTTCTTCAACTAAGCCGGCATCAACTTCTTCTAGTGCTGCTGTCATCAATTCTCTAATCAGATCAAAGAAGTAGCACATTAATGCCTTTTCACGGGCAATAACATTATTTTCAGACTTAATAATTTTTATGATATCAGCTATAATAGATTCCATAAAAGACCAGCTTCTAATGTGTTTTTTGTTCTTAACATCAGACTACTGGTCTTTTTGTTTGAGCTCAAGTCCAAATTCAAAGGATTTGAGCTTTTTTAATTATTTATTCAACTTACCGCAAAAAATTATACACTTAGTTATTCATGTCAACCGCGTCAATTTGATTGTTATCATAAGTAGTAAAGTACAGAATTCCTTTATCTAAATTCATACATTCTGAATACATTGTATATTCAAATTTACCAGGTTCAATTTCGTCCAATCTCTTTGCTTGTTCGACTGAATGCAAGATATTGAAGAAATTCGTTACACTTTCAGTTTCGTCATCACTCTTAGGTGCATGTGCCAAAGTAAATGCTACCTTAACAAAGCGTGAGCTAGAATCCATTCCGCCAAGCAAATGACGTGTCCCTAGACCTCTACTATACATATTCAAAGCAACATTAGGTTTAGGTTGTGCTGATGAGACAGCCGCAAAATCAGCCAACTTTTCAATTTGTGCTGGGAAAACTGAAAAGTTGGTTAAGACATTCACTGAATCGTCATAAATATGCATCCCGCGATACTCATCAGAAATCGCTACACGGTGAATGGCCACATAAGGATCAAGATCATTATTCCATTTGCCATAAACCTTTTTATAATTGGGATCAGGTCCATCAGTAATTGCAGTGTAGCCAGCAATTTTCTGATCAACGATTAAGACCCAGGCTACGCCTTCTTCAATGTCGGCTGTAATTGTTCCAACATTGGGATAATCACTCTGCCATTGCGGGTTCCCCTCTTCTTTTAAAAACTTTTTTGCTTCATCAATGATCGGCATAATTTGTTCAAGGTCATTTTTGGCAGCTTGACGAATATAAATTAGTGACATAGTGTCTACCTATTCTAAATAAAATTTTATCAAAGGAGTTGGTTTTTCGCTAATTAAAAAACTACCATGCATAATTCTTAATGAAAAAATCCACGAACCATTTGGCTCGTAGATCTTTAATAATAATTAGAATAAATCAATGTGACGTATTTTTCGTTTTAAGGTTCCTTGCTTTTCTAATAGCACGAATTTACGCGATAAAGTTTCGGGAGTAGTACCTAAATACAAGGCTAAATCTTTCATTTTTAATGGCAAAGTAAATGAATTTTTATTCACTTGTTTTGCATAAGTCTGCAAATAACTCAATAGTCTATCTTCCACCTTAGGCAAACTAAGTAATTGAATTTGCCTATGCATAGCACGTACTTTAATGATATTTTGCTCTAAGAGTTGAATACTTAACTCTGGGGTTTTTTTCATTAGCGCTAAAAAGTCATTTCGATTAAGCAAACAAATCTCACTATTTTCCGTAGCTTCAACATAAGTATTTGTATTTACTTCACCAAATAACCAGTTTTCACCAGCATAATCACCCGTTTCTAAAATCTGGGTAACATTTTCGCGCCCATTTTCGTCTAAAGTATAAAGGCGAGCACCACCATGCGCAACAATTACTAAGTTATTACTTGATGTAGGATCCATTACTAATTCACTTTTTTGATAATTCTGATGACGAACTAGCTCTTCTATTTGCATTTGATCATTTGTCGGTAATGCATTAAATAATGGAACTAAGTGTACACACAACTCTGCCATCCAAAAAACTTCCTTTACTTAAAAATCACCGTCATCATCATCTTCTTCAGTATATAATCCTTCATGCAATTCATGACCTAAGAAGTTTTGTGATTGACAAATTTGTTCCTTAATCCATGCTAGAAATTCAATTAAATTGGCATTCAATTCTGGCCAAGCTTCTTTTTGAGCTAAGGCAATTGCCTTAGTAATAAATAAGATTTGTGTATCAAAATCTTTTACTAAAGCAAAAAGTTGGTCTTGGTCATCTTCGTACTTGCTTGCTCCGTCTTCCTCAAGCATAGTATATTCTTTAAATTGATCAGTAATGGTAGGTATGCTTTCACCGTTATTAACCAAAATTCGATTTAGTTGGTTAAACTCATTCTGTTCATATCTGATCCACTCATCAGCGTGCTGCTCTAAAAACAAACTAGCTTGACCCTTGGCGAAGAACTTGGCCTGATTAATTTTTAAAGTGTGAATCAGTAAATTGGCAATAATGTGACCAACCATTGCACCAGCTGTAGGCGTATGATGATCAATGTCACTTTGCTTTAACTCTGCCTTATATGCTTCTTCAGCCTTCATTAGTTTAACTCCTTTGCCTTTACATCCTTAACTTCATAGCCCATCTTTTCGATTGCTGTTTTAACATCATCAACATCAGCCTTATCAGCATTCATCATGAACTTTAACTTACCGGCATTAAATAATACCTTAATTTGATCTGTACCATCGACATCTTCAACAGCTTTTTCAATCTTGGTTAAACAAGATGGGCAAGTCATCCCACCTAACTTCATCATTACTTTTTGCATAAAAACCTTCCTTTCTTATTCCTTACATGTTTAATGTTAAATCTTTTTCTTTATCAGAAAATTGATGGTTATCAACTTTTCGACGATTTCTAATTAAGCGCATACCATTTAAAATTACGACTAAGATGCTAAATTCATGAATAAACATACCGCTAGCCATGTCGACATAACCTGCAAATAACCCAATGAACAGTGACAAAACAGTTAACAATGCAATTACAATATTTTCATTCATATTTAAAACGGTCCGCTTAGAAATTGATAAAGCATAGGCAATTTTACGCAGGTCATTTTTGACTAAGACAATATCCGAAACATCAACTGCAACGTCTGTACCGCTACCGATTGCAATAGCCACATCGGCATTAGCCAATGCAGGACTATCATTAACCCCATCACCGATAAAGGCAACGTGATGACCATTTTCTTGTTCCTGCTTAACAAATTGTGCTTTATCCGCTGGAAGCATTTGCCCATGAACTTCATCAATTGGCAAATCAGCCGCAATTTGTTGAGCAGTTTCTTGATTATCACCTGAAAGCATAACCAACTTCTTGATACCTAGTTGCTTCAATTGCATTAACGCAGTTTCTGCTTCTGGACGAAGGCGATCTTTAATGCCAAAAATAGCCAATTTACTTTGATCACTATTAGCCAAGACTGCAACAGAGTTTCCTAAGTTACTTAGTTTATTAACTACTTGAGTTAATTCAGGATTAGCAAAAGTATTTTCTTCAATTAAAGCTAAATTACCTAAATAATACTTTTCTCGATCTAAGTCAGCTATCATACCCTTGCCCTTAACTGTCTTAGTCTCAATTTGATCAATCTTTTGCTCACTAAGCTTAGCCATTGCTTTAGCTAACGGGTGATTGCTTTGAGACTCAATGTTAGCAGCCAGGTTAACAACTTCGTCCTTATTACCACTCAGAACTTCAATTTTATTAACCTCTGGGTGACCAACTGTTAAAGTACCAGTTTTATCAAAGGCAATGTCATCGACTTTACGAGCTGCATCCATTACTTGAGAGCCCTTAAACATCACGCCATTTTTAGCTCCGTTACCAATACCGGCAACAGTTGAAACGGGAACTCCAATAACCAAAGCACCTGGACAACCTAGAACCATTACTGTAATTGCTAATTTGAAGTCTCTTGTAATTAAGCCTACAATAATCGCAATCACTAATACCGCAGGAGTGTAGTATTTAGAAAAACGATTGATCAACTTCTCAGTATGAGATTTGGAATCCTGAGCTTTCTCTACCATTTCGATAATCTTGCCAAAGGTAGTATCATCTCCGGCTGCTGTAGTCTCTAGTGTCAAGGTGCCATCTTCTAGAATTGTACCAGCATAGACTTGATCACCTTGTTTTTTATCGGCTGGTTTCGACTCACCGTTAACATTAGCTTCATTTAGATAACCTGAACCCGCAACAATTTTTCCATCAACTGGGACTTGATCTCCGGTTTTAATCAAAATCTTTTCACCAGGATCAATAAAATCTACGTCCTCTTCTTCCGTCGTCCCGTCATCTTGCAAGACTAACGCGGTTCGTGGCGCCATTTTAGTTAAATCAGATACAGCTTTACGCATCTTTTTAAGAGTAAGTTCTTCCAGAACATCACCCAATGCAAAAAGCCAGGTAACAATTGCTGCTTCATTAAATTCGCCAATAATAATAGCGCCAATTACTGCCAATGACACCAAAACATCAATGGAAACTAATTTTACTTTCAATGATGAAATAGCTGTTAACAATATTGGAATTAAACCAATAACTCCTACTACTAGCATCAGAACTTGATAAGCAGCATTGATATGGAATAACCATTTAGCTGCTTCCGCAAGTAAAATCAGCACAGTATTAAGTGCCAAAATTATTTTTTGATGTTTAACAAAAAATTGTTGAATTTTTACCATTTATATTCTCCTTTGCTTTTCATGTTTTAGTTTAGGAGAAATGTTGTTAGCAGAAATTGACGACCATCAAGAAAAAAGCATTTAATATTAAAAACTAAGTGTTTTAAAACTAACAAATTATTCTTTATCTTTAATCTTATCCTTCAGATCCAAGCTCTTTTTGTAGATCAAGAAACCAATCACGCAAGTAATAACATCACTAATCGTCTGCGACCAAACAATTCCGTGGTAGCTTAAAATTATTTTCATTAATTCCAAAACTAGGAAGTAGACCACACCTTGACGAGCAATCGCCATGATGAAAGCACCCCAAACATTACCAATTGATTGAAAAATAGTTGTATAAACCAAGACAATTCCCACAACTGGTGTTGTAATTATTGTCGCTAGTAACATATAGCTACCAGCATTAACAATATTAGGCTGATTCATGAATAAAGCAATCACTGGTCGCGCAAAGATGATCAATAAGCCACCAACAATAATTGCATAGATAACTTGCTACCAACACATTCAAGTACTGCATCAGCACCGCCGCGAGTAACATCAAGCAATTTCTTGATTCCTTCCTCATCACGTTCAGCAACATTATCAGTTGCGCCAAATTCATGTGCTAAAGCTTCACGATCTGCGTGACGACTAGTTGAAATAATTTGTTTAGCTCCGCGCAATTTAGCTGCAATAATTGCGGAAAGACCAACAGCAACAGCACCGTCACCTAACACAATTACCGAATCTCCTGGTTGAACATTAGCAACACGTGCTGCATAATAATCTGTTGCCATTAATCAGCTAAAGCTAAAAATGACTTAAGCATCCCTTCACTGTAGTCTTCTGGCTTACCAGGGATTTTGACTAACGACCATTGTGCATGTTGATAACGTACATACTCGGCTTGATAACCAACTGAGAAATTATCACCCAAATCATGACTCATGCAGACGCCATCAAATCCAGCTAAACAGGCACGACAATGACCACAACCATGAGTAAATGGTGCAATAATGAAATCTCCCTTTTTAACTGTTGTAATATCATTGCCTATTTCTTCAATAATACCGATTACTTCGTGGCCATCATTTGAAGAATCTCGATCTTCTAAACCGCGGTATGACCATAAATCTGACCCACAAACTCAAGTCCGCAATACCTTAATAATTACATCATCATCTTTTTCAATCTTTGGCATTGGCTTGTCAACAATCTTCATTTCTCATGCTTTAACAAATTCTGCGTATTTCATTTATAAAATCTACTTATTTAATACTCTTACCTAATTCATATGCTTTTTGGCAAAATTAGCTAATTTTTCTTCATTCCAAGAATCATCCGCATAAATTTCGCCTAACATTTGCCAGCGCATATATTGATTCAATTTACGAATATGCAATTTTACAGCGTCCATATCTTTCTGAGTACCATATCCCGCCATCATAAAGACCATCTTTTTATCTTTAAGCTCATGATTATAATCATAGAAACGATCAATCACTGCTTTAAATTGAGCATTAATTTCAAAATAATAAAGTGAAGAAACTAAAACTATTACATCTGCTTCTAGCAATTTCGGAATCACTTTTCTTTCAATTAAATCATGATTAGGAATGCCAACTTCCATTCCTGGTGCATTTTCTAATTGTAAAAAATGTGGTTCACCTTCGCCTTGAAGGCCGGCATCATAGCGATAAATATTTGTATAATTTTCTTTTAACCCCCCATTCAAAGCTATCTGCTAATTTTTGAGAAGCGCCATTAAAATGAGGACTACCGGTTATGATCACTACCTTTGTCATAAATTAATTTCATCTTGTCCTTTCGTTAACTTCAACTTTCAGAAATTAATATATTGGCTATTTTTTAACTTGAAAATTTATAGTTTTAAATGCTAGGATAAATTAGATTTATACTGAGGTAAAAAATGATTGAAAATTATTTATTAAAAGAATTAGTAGCTTTTGCAAAATATGGCATGATCGCTAAAACGGCTGAAGCACTAGGATTAACTCAACCAGCTGTTACTCATTCAATGAAAAAGCTGGAAGACGAGCTAGGCGTTAAGCTTTTTATCCGGCTATATTTAAGTGAAACTGGCAAATACACTGCTCGTGAAGCAAAAAACTAATTAATGACAACTTGGATTTTATCGAGAAAGTTAAGCAGTTTGAAAAAGACCAGACAACATTAATTATTGGTGTAAATGCTCCTGGTCCATTACTTGTATTGCGCTCCTTAAAGGACAAGAATATTCAAATCGAAAATACTCTAATTGAAAATAATTTTAAAAATCTATTAGCAGAACATCAAATGACTTGTCTTTTAGTTAATTTTCCAATTGAAGATCGAGACCTTACTTCAACATATTTAGGGACTGAATCAATGTCCATTAATTTGCCAGCTGAAAATGAATTAGGCAAAAGCAAAGAGCTCTCATTTAAAATGTTAAAAGGAAAAACCATTCTCAGTCCTTAACCGATTGGTTTTTGGACTAAAATTTATCATGATGAAATTCCTGATAGTAAGATTATTTTTCAGGATAAAACTAAAGAGTACAGCGAAATTCTTCATTATTCTGTCCTTCCATTTTTTACTACTAATCTCACCATTCTTGATACACAACAGCAAAAATATCAATTACCTAGCAATCGCATAATCCGACTATTAAAAGATAAAATTGCTCATCAAAAATTTTATGCTTGTTACTTAAAGCAAAATAAAAAACGTGTAATGCCCTTAATCGAAAAACTACAAGATCAATGGAGTAAATTTGATTAATTATCCGACAAAAAACTAGCCATGTTGTTAAAACATGACTAGTTTTTATCTTTATAATTTATTTTTATTAACGATTAAATTAGAATCTTGCCATACCTAATGCATGTTGAGCAGCTAGGTTAAGCAAACTCCATTGACGGTCAAATCCCGGTTGGAAGAAGAAGTCTTGTTCAGCCAAGTCTTCCAAGCGCATCTTATGACTAATTGCCAAAGCTAAAACATTGCCTTGAGCAGTAATATCATACTTAGAAAGGACAGCACCGCCTAAGATTTGGTGAGTATATGGATTAAAGGTTAAGCTGACATATACCTTAGGATTATCTGCTTCTGGAACATAAGCTGGACGCATATGATCTTCATAGAAGCTAGTTTGATAATCAAGCTTATTCTTAGCAGCTGAAAACTTATTTAATCCCGCAGTAGCAAAGTGATAGTCAAAGACGCTAAGAGCTGAAGCACCGATAACACCCTTGAAAGCGCGATCTGGCTTATCTTCAAAGATATGATCAACCACATATTGTGCTTCTCTTCTAGCAGTAGTAGCTAAAGCAATTGGCATTGGCTTACCTACTGGAATAGAAAGTGGCAAAATTGCATCTCCAATAGCGTAAACGTCTTTAACATTCGTTCTCAAGTATGGATCAGTCTTAATCCAGCCTCTTTGATCTAAATCAACGGTACCCTTTAGCCAATCAGTATTAGGAGTTACCCCTGCTGAAGCAACAACCAAGTCAGCTGGTACATCGCCTTGATCGGTCTTGACGCTTTCAACTTTTTCATTACCGTTGAAGCCTTCAATTTTAACGCCCATCTTCAAGTCCATATTCTTCTTAAAGGTAGGTTCCAAAACATCAAGCAATTCAGGGTTCAAGTAAGTTCCTAATGGACGATCAATCATGTCCATTAAAGTTACATGCTTGCCAGCTTTAGCAAATACTTCACTAGCTTCAGTACCAATATAACCAGCACCAACAATAGCAACATTCTTAATTGCTGGATTGTTAACAGCACTCATTAACTTAGAAGCCCAATCACGTCCACGCATTAAATAGATATTCTTAAGATCATTGCCAGGTACTGGTAAAACCTTTGGCGTTACACCTGATGAAAGAATTAACTTATCATATTGAACTTCTTCTTCAGAATTATTGGTTAAATCCTTAACTGTTACTGTCTTATGTTCAGGATGAATCGCGGTTACTTCATGGTTGGCATAAACATGACCGCCCTTCTTTTCAACATCTTCAGGAGCAAAGTTTCTGACGTCATCTTCAGCCGTAACTTTATTTTCTAAGTATAATTGCATACCACAGGACATAAATGAAATAAAGTCGCCAGCTTCATAAACAGTTACATCTACATCATTATATTTATCCAACAGCTCAATTGCTGATTCATGACCACCATGTGAAGCACCAACAATTACAATTTTACGTTTATCCATAAAATCCTCCTAACACAATAGTTTCTTCATTACATTTTCAAGGGTAACACTTATTACTTAATGTCTATCATATTTTGCTCAATAAATTGATTAAAAATAAAAGTTTGGAGTTGACGCTCCAAACTTTTTTGCTATATCTTCTGCTCAACATCATGAATCTTCACAACTAATACAGCGCGAATCCAATCAAATTGGGCTTTCATTTGATCAAAATATGTGCCTTCATTAATGAATTGACCACTGCCATGAATATGATAACCGCGACCCATTCCAGCGGTTCCTGAATAATTGTAAGAACCAATCGTAATGATCAGTTCATGTTTTGGATCTTTTTCAAAATCTTGTTCAATCGAGTGCATCCCCGCAGCTGGAATCAAAATTATATCATCAGAAACCACGTTAATATATTGTGACCAAGTATTAACTACGCTAGCTGGATTACCATTAATCGAGACAATCGTTGCCGGCCCTTTGTCTTGTAAAACATCTAAAAAATCTTCGTTCATTATTTTTGTCATGATTTTTACCTCCTATGTTCTGCTATTCAACTATATTCCTAAACACCGTCAAGTTATGACAGAATTTCAAAATTAATATTGCTGGATAATTCGTTGCAACTTTTCCAAATATTTTTCTTTTAATTCTCTTGGCTTAATTATCTTTACTTCAGAACTAAGTGAAATCAAATAATCCACTAGATAATGCAATTCTTCTTTATTGTAACTGCCATTTAAGTAAATTCCTTGTCGGTTATGAATCACTTTCATAATTGGATATGAATTATATTTTACTTTCTGCTCGCCAGCTTTAGTTAATAAACACTGATATGGGATACAATAATGCTTTTGTTCATATTCTTGGTAGCTTTCACTTAATTCATTTTTACTCATTATTACTCGATCAGGTTTCAGTTGTTTGACCACCTTAAATTTATCCAGACGTAAAACAAACCAACGTTTCAAATCTAAATTATAAGCATGACAGAACCAATTCCCTGCTTGATAAAACAAATCAAGTAGTTGCAACTTTTGTTTTTCTTTAATAAACTGCTGATTTTCAGCCAATACCAAATCATTATTAATGCATGCCTTAAGTAGCAAATCAAAAAATGTCACTTTATTCAAACTAGGCTGACTAACATACTGAACAAATTCTTCCCGAAGATTTATTTGTTTCTGCAACCTAGTAGGCAAATTCTTTAATAACTTGACCTGAATTTTTTGATATGCATTACTATACGGTGTTTCACTAATATTTTTAATCGCCTGTAGGGCAAAGAAAATAGCATTAATTTCTGCTGTATTAAAACGAATTGGCAATAGCAATTTACTATTAGTAATGTGATAACCACCACTACGACCAGTTTCACTATAAAAAGCTAATCCTAATTGTTCCAAATCCGCAATATCCCGTAAAGCAGTGCGTTCAGAGATAGCAAAAGCTTCTTCTAATTCCTTTAAGTGAAATACTTTTTTATCGCTTAGATAGATCAATTCTTGGTTAAGTCGTTCAGATTTTTTCATTTTCTAGTATTTCCTGTCAAAACATGTCAGTCTTTAAGCTTATAATAAAACTAACAAGCTACTAGAGCAAGGAAGGTATTATTATGGTGGATATTTTAACTAATCAAACTACTAATCAAGAATTCTCAGACTTCGCTGTAGAGCAAATTCATAATGTAGATGTTGCCACTACTCATCATGGTGAACCAAGTGCTCAAGTATGTGATCTGCTTTTAAACAAGAATGGAAAACTATATATCGCTACTCCAAGTCAAAATCCATTCTTCAAAGATTTAATCAAACAACCAAAGGTCATCGTTAATGACTACAAAGGTAATGGCACCATGGATTCATGTGGCTTTTCTATCCGCGGTACTATCCAAAATGTTGGACATGAATACATTGATGAAATATTTTGAAAAAACGATTACTTAAATGAAATATATGCTGATAACGTTGAAGCGGCTAAAGAAGATCTAAGAGTATTGGAAATCACTCCGTTAGAGGCTGGCTATCTTGATCATCGTACCCATCCAATCTTTATGCGAAAATTAAGTTTTAGTTTTGCCCAGTTATTCACATTTTGACCAAATGAATCTCAAGCTTAAATAACTGCCGCATTAAAAAATAAGCTGGTCGAAAGACTAGCTTATTTTTCTTTTCAATCTAATAGCCTTGCTTTTTAGTTTCTTTAACTAAGCCGGCATCAACTTCTTCTAGTGCTAATTTCATTAATTCTCTAATCAAATCAAAGAAGTAGCACATTAATGCCTTTTCACGAGCAATAACATTATTTTCAGACTTAATAATTTTTACGATATCAGTTATAATAGATTCCATAAAGACCAGCTTCTAATGTGTTTTTTGTTCTTAACATCAGACTACTGGTCTTTTTTTTTTGGAGTCAAGTCCTAAAATGGATTTGACTCCTTTTAATTTATATTTAAACGTTATCGCAAACTATTTTACACTTAGCAATCATTAGTTTCAGGTTGAACTGGCTTATCATTATCCAGTCTTTGTGGTTTCTACCACATATCCTAAATCTTCATACCTTTTAGCCACTGCATTAAATCCAGCATCCGCTGCTTTTGAATCATAGCCTCTTAATTCAGTGCTTGCCTTACCCTGAGCAATTGTATAAGTACCAACAATTCTTGGATCTTTGGATAAAGTAGGATTATCTTTTCTCAACTTTTTAGCAGCTGAATCTGTTAATTTAGCATAGTATGTGCCAACATTTTTAGGATTTTCTACAATAGCATCACCATTTTTATCAACCCATTGAAAGCTATCATTATTGATGCTGCTGGTATTTAGTTTCTTATCACCATCTGACAAACTAAACTTATTAACATCAATCTTATTAGTTTCTTTTCCGTCATATTCCTTAGTGTTTTGACTTCCAATTTGCCAAGTATCTGAATCAGTTGCCGGATTATTATGTCCGTTGCTGCTATTATCAGCAGTATCTGCACATGCTGCATGATGACTTATAGCATGTGCAGTATTTATTCCGGTATCTGCACTCACTACTTGAGAACTAAAGCCGAAAAAAGAAACTCCAATCAAAGCTGAGACAGCTCCAACTGATAGTTTCCTAATTGAATATTTATTTCTTTTATTATTAGATTTCCTTATTTTCTCATTATAGTTATTTTCAGATAACATCTTAATATCACATCACGAAACTGTCAAATAGTTTGTGTAAATAGATCTTTCTCGTAAATTGACTTTTTAATTTATTTGTTAGTCGAAGTAGAATTCCAATGTATCCTGCACTTGGCCAAAGCCCTTATGGATTCGGTTAAAGTAGCGGTCATTGTAGCTCATTGCCTGAATGCCAATGAAGGTATCAAGCGATGGCTCAGTTGAAAACTCTGCTTTGGGCTTTGCCTTGCGCTTAACGATATTGTTAAAGGATTCAATCATGTTGGTGGAATAGATTGAGGGCCTGATCTGTTTGGGATAGTTGTAAAAGACCAATAGATCAGGCTCAATGTCTTTTAGATTCCTAATGACATGATTGTATGCCTTGTTCCATTTGTCATAGAATGCATGAAGAGTTTGTACAGCGGCTGTCTTGTTAGGCTGCCTATGAATCTGCTTGAAATCGTTCATGATTGTCTCACGATCGTCAACACGCACTTTATTGCAAATATTGCGCATGACATGAACCAGGCAGCGCTGAAAATGTGCTTTGGGATAAGTCTTTGCCAGAGCTGTTTTCATGCCGATGGCAATATAGACGGCTTCACGCTCAAACGTTTCTCGGCACAGCGGAAGATACGTTGCGTCAAGATAAACGCAAAAGAACCTGTCGCTAAGCTTGCGTTTGTGATAGGCTTCAACCTTTGGAATCATTTGCTTGGAAATATTTGATACCTGAGCCGGACTGTAATGGCTGCAGTACATCTTTTCAATCAGATCGGCTATTTCTCTGGTAGTGACGCCTTTGGCATAAAGCTTGATAATCATGCTTTCCAAGACGTCCGAGTGCTGCTTGTAGTCAGGCAGAGTGTGCTGATGAAATTCGCCGTTTCTGTCTCTGGGAACCTGAATTTCGATCTGGCCAAACTGTGTATCAACCTTGCGATAATAGATGCCGTTTCTGGAATTGCCAGAGTTCCAGCCGCTTTTTGCATATGGATCATAGCCTAAAAAGGCAGTTAATTCAGCTTCAAGCAATTGATTAACTGCAGTTTGAATTTCCTTGCGCAAAAAATCATTAACTTTGTCTTGATTATTGGAGTGCTTGAGCCATATTTTTGGTAAAATCATTCATGAAGGAGTTCTTCTTTCTGTATGTTGTTTTTTTGTTCAATCCAATCATACGAGAAAGGAACTCCTTTTTCTAATGTTTTCAGAAATTAATTTAAGGAATCATTCATCCTTACACAAACTATTTTACGGTCTCGTCTAAATGGCAAGATACACCAAACTACAATATCTGTTTTCATATTTTAAAGACTTTTATTAAATAAATGATACTTTTTATCTTCAGGGTACAGAATTGATTAATTAGGGATGTAATATTACAATCATCTGTTATAGGTATTTTAAATTCAAAACTCAGCTATTGCTAGTTTCAATTCTTTGTATAACCATCTTTCTTGCCGCATTAAACAGCAGAATAAATGACCGCTTTTAACTAATTTCGTCAGCTTAATTAGATAAAACCCATCAATGACACATTATGTTTATTGTTCAGATCTCCAAATCGAAAAAGTAATTAAATCATTTGACTATGTGTGTTATATGTCATACCATGTAAGTGAGGTGATTATTATGGACGCTAGAGTAGATAGTAGAGTTCCTGTTGAAGTTAAAGAAAAAGCTACTAAGGAATTAGCAGCTCATGGTTTATCAATTTCTAATTTCATTCGTATGACTTTATCTGCCATTGCAAAAGATGGTTTTCCAAAATACTGGGGTATTCCAAATGCAGAAACAATGGCATCTATTGATGAAGCTCTTGATGATATGAAAGATCCACATTTAAAAAGTGCTTCTACATACAAAGAATTGAAAGATTTGTTGAATGAGTAAACTAATTCCGACAAATCACTTTAGAAAGCAATATAAAAAAGTAAAGAATAATTCTCGTTGGAACAATATTTTTAATGGAAAAGTTCCTTTTGAAAATGATAATCGTTCACCTTGGGAATATGTAATTGATTGCTTAATTGAAGGCAAGAAATTACCAACATATTTTTATGAACATCCTATTACTTTAACTAATCGGCAAAAGCAAGAAATTAAAAACAGATTTGATGATTTATCCAACATTCAGATTCAAGGAATAGATATCCATTTTGATGGACACAATGGCGATCATTTGCTTATATTTATTAGAACCAATAAAAAGATTATCTATTTAATTGGAATAGGAACACATTCTGATCTTTTTTAAGTATTTACTGTAAAGACCTATAATTTTTAATTTTAAAGGTAACTAACACAAATGTAACAAGTCTATAAAAAAGGCCATTTCCACTAATCTAATGGATTTGGCCTTTATCTTTTATGGTTATTTATCTTCAATTTTAATCTTTCATCTTTTTTTCTAATTACTCATAAAAATCATGATGTTCCTGATTGATATTCTCTTTTTTTTGCTTGGCTTGTTGACCACCAAAATGGAACTTTAACTTTGCCAACAATGGCATCTGCTGGTACAAATCCAAAATATCTTGAATCTTTGGAAACTTTTCGATTATCACCTAAAACGAAATATTCGTTGTTTGGCACCCTGATATAGTTTCCTCGTTTACGCCAACTATTTTT
>NZ_DICZ01000032.1:39150-39847 GCF_002417895.1 Lactobacillus sp. UBA5813 | reverse complement strand
TGCTAATCCATGCATCATAATGAGTCAATCAACCTTGATATGTGCGTTTGTCGCCAACAATAAATTCAGAGTTTATCTTAATAGTTGTATTTTCTTTTGGATTGCTAATTACTAATTTCAGCGCTTTTTCACCAATTTCAATAAAGTGGTGATCGATTGTCGGAATGTTCAATAGAAATCCTGACAACTGGTTTTCTTGTCCGATTAGCTTTGGGAGGAATCGCTTATGGTCCATATAGTATTGCCACACACCTGCCGCGACATCATCACCATTAGTGAAAATATAGTCGATATCCAAATTGCTGGTAGACAGGTGTTTTGCCGCAGTATAGACATCTGAAAAAGTGACGACATTATTCACAATCCATTCAGCAGACGGTATGTAATGGTAGACTCGCTTAAATGATTTCAAAGTGGCAAAACTTGTCGCACTTTCCCTTGGAGACCGACTGAACAAAAATACGATGTGCTTGACCCCTTTTGCTAAAAGCCAAGAAAACGCATCATGATAACCTGATTCGCGATCGGAAAAGACCGCTGGGATATGACTGTTTCCGGGATCTTCACAGAGTACAATTTGCCCATATGTTAGATACGATGTTAGTCGCTGTAATGAAATGCCATGGGATGTAAAGATTAGCCCATCAAATAATTTACGGTGTAGCTGTTCTAGATACTTAATTTCAAGCATTTCGTT
>NZ_DICZ01000032.1:0-39034 GCF_002417895.1 Lactobacillus sp. UBA5813 | reverse complement strand
ACGCTTAAATCTCGAGCGACAGCATTTGGGACGTAATTTGTTTGTTGAATTACTCGTTCGATTTTTGATCTAGTGATATCTGACACATAACCATGTTTGTTTAATACTCTTGATACCGTTGCAAGTGAATAACCACTTATTCTTGCAATGTCCCGTATTGTGGTCATCTTTTTCACTCCTTATAACATGTCGCAGCATATTTTTGTAAATTATCATTTATAAAATAGATTGAATCAACATTAGTCTTATGTATATGAAAGTTATGAGTCCGCTTAGTTTAGCGTTTCACTTCAGCAATGGATTATTCACGGAGCGGATAATTCATTGCTATATTAGAAAAAATAAGCAATCAATAAAAAAGTTACTGGATATGAAATGCAGGCAAGGTTTGCAATGCATATGCTACGCCACTTTCTTCATTAGACTTAGTTACAAATTGAGCAACTTGTTTGATTTCATCTAGTGCATTATCCATGACAATCGGTAGTCCGACTCTGTTAAGCATTGGTAAATCATTGTAACTATCACCAAAGCCAGCTGTTTCATCAGGATTTAGTTTTTCTTTGGTTAAAATATAGTCAATTCCACGAGATTTCTGAGCATCAATGCTAGTGATTTCTAAATATGAAAGTCCGGATTGTTGGATACTGATGGATGCAATATTTAATTGATTTAGCATATCATGAATTTTTAGTATTTCTGCTGCATTAAAGGTAATAATCATGATTTTAAAAACCTTAAAGCTGGCTTGTTGGAGTACTTTATTATGAGGCGAAACCATAGCTTTTTGACCAGTTAATTTTTGCTGATATTTGATACCATAGTCAATTTTACTGGTATACCAACTGGTGCAATCGTAGTAACTTACTGATACCTTTGGAAAATTGGATGAGATTGCACTAATGATTGACGCTGCAAGCTCAATATTAATGCTACATTCATTAAGAAATTGAAATTTTTGATTGATTCGCTTAAAAATCAAGCCACCATTGAACGCAATCTGTGTTTCTGTCAGCCCTAATGCTTTGATAGCTGGTGTCATCTCCATCGGGGAACGGGCTGAAACTAGGGTAATCGGGATTCGCAAATTCTTAATAGTCTTGATATTTGTCGGCGTGACGGCGCCTCGATTAGTCAATAAAGTGCCGTCCATATCAGAAAAAATGTGTTTAATCATGATGCGTGCTCCTCACTTAATTATGCTGTCTTGAGCATAATTTGTGTAACGCGTTACATGTCAACACTTGGGGTTAATTTTTTATGGCTTGATTTAAACAATTTATAAAGCAGCTTAATATTGTTATATCATTATCTGACTGTAAAGTAATCTTGGTTACTATTTTGTCTTTGCCAATCACTAACAACTCGATCACTTGGAGTTTCGGTAGTAAAGTAAAAATCACCAGAGCTGGGGATTGGTAAATGGGCTCTAGGTTTAAACTCATGTCCAATTTCATGCAGCTTGATTTTCATATTAATAAATCTTAAAGCTACGGGGATTATCATCAAAAGTTTGAATTTCCATTCTTAAAACATGATGATAAAATTGACAATTTTTGGGAATACTTTTAACTGTTAGTACAAAATGATAACTTATCGTTTTTCTGACTTCGTATTTACTCCTAAGAAATTAACGTTTGACAAGGTATCAGTTTGTTTAATTGCTGATTTCGACAAAAATTGGGATAGATCGGTGTGTGCTTTTGTCTAGAAAGTGATACGGGGGGCTATACCTACCGTTTAGCTTCTAGATCATTATTCGCTATCTTTAGCTAAAAAATTCCCAGTGCAAAGGATCTTGTATCTCAATCAGTTGTAGCACAAAAAGCCCAGAAGAATGTCCATTTTACAACAAGATGGAAAATGGCTTGATTTAACAAGCCGAATGTCGATATACGGCATAAATGTCGATTCTTTACAAAAACAAATTTCAGGAGCACAAGTTAAGCAACTTCCGGATTCTCTGTATAGAATGCAAAAGTAAGTGAAGGTAAGGGAATATACACTATCAAGGCAACAGCAAACAAAAATGAATCAATGAAGATTTTGAAAGATGGTATGGGAATTCTAGGGCAAAGTAACACTAATTTGCCTAAAAATTTAAAGGTGTCAGAAATTGTTTACACCATCAAGATTGACGCGAAGACTAAATTGCCAACTCAAACAAATATGAATATAGTACTTGAGCTAGGCAATGAGAAATTTAATGAGAAGGTAACCAGCACATATACAAAGTGGGGAAAAGTTTACGGACATCAAATCCATTTCAATATAAGGTTGAAGCTTTAAATGCGACAATGTCAGGGTATCAAGGGGCATTTTTGGTAGCTGTTGGCTTTTGTATCATTGGATTTATCGTTGCCTTCTTCATGAAAAGTAAGACTGAATTTCAACCAATTACCAAAGCTACTGAAAAAGGGGATATAAAATAATGATTATTGTATTGTTGATACTAAGCGCAATTGCCTTCTTTATTAGCTTCATATACCTCGACAAAATTTTGCCAAGAACCATTTGTGTTATTTTGTCAGGGTTATTAGTTGTGGGATCATTAACAGCCATAGTTGGGAACTACCATAGTCATTTTGGTATGGATAAGATCGTTCATACTAAAACTGTGAAGATATATTCTCCTAGTGGTAATGCAATGAATATTGTTTTATACCAAAATATTGGAACCAGTGGGCAAAAAAATGTTTTTATTTATAAAAAGCATCCAGAAGATACCAAAATGACTCACACTCAGGCAAATGAAGCCACAACAAATAAAGTCATAACAAGCCATGCTTCTTCAGCTAAACTAAAAATAGATGAAACACGATGGCAATACAAATCACAATGGGCTAAATTTTTATTTGAGATTGCAGATAATGACCATCAGTTAATTAGACGAGAAAATCAGTTTTATTTACCTAAGTCTTGGCTCAAATTGTCAACGACGCAAGCAAAAGAGCTAAAAAAAAGAAATGGCTTCATCGGTATTTAAAGCAAACGCACAAAAACAAGCTGCTGTTTATGTACGAACTAAGTTGAAAGCAGCCATCATTAAGAATCCTAGCCTCGCCACTAATCAAAGTAGGCAACAAGCACTTGCTAAGTCTTTTTCAAAAGAATTTCGATTAGCTTTAATTAAACAAACAATTTCTGAAATAACTAAAAAATAAATGATTTAGATGGCTTTGGAATAGAGGATTTAAAGTGTAGCTGGAAAGCTAACTTTATTAAATTTAATATTAATTCAAAAAGAAAATGGCTATTCCGGTTGATAACATGGCTAACATGCCGACCATAGCTAAAATTTTAGCGATTAGTTGGGTGCGAGTTGTTTTAGGATAATAGCGCCATATTTTTTCCCATTCAGGATGTTTAGTGACTGCCACCTCTTTTAACTGGGAAAAAGCTTTTTCACGTTTAGATTCAAAAAAGAGATCATTAATTAACCCTAAAATCGCTAATATACTGGTCATCATGCTGAACGAAGTATCTTGATATACCTCAACTACATAAATACTAGCAAGGCAAGCACCTAATAAGACAAACCATAAGAATAACGATAAGACCCAGAACAAATTGTAATGATTATAAGCCGTAGTATCTAACTCAGGGTCTGCATAGAGACGATAAAGGATGGTCATACGTTTTTTAGTTGCAGCATCTTTGGTAGGGGCATCTTGTCTGATGAGCCTAATATGCTTGTTTTTGGCACGAACGCTCAAAGCAAAGCCAAACATAATCAAGATGAAACCACCGAAATATAAAATAATGGGAATTAAAGTCATAATGATACCTTTCTACGAAAAAAGTATTCATAGTATTATCGCCTAATTATTACTTACCATTTTGTAATTTAGAATGGTTAATACCATAGGTAAAGTATACTAAAATACCTAAAATAAGCCATAATCCCACTGATATCTTTGTGATGTTAGGTAGCATAATAACAAAATAGAGACTAAAAACACTCGCTATAATTGGTAAGTAAGGGTAAAAAGGCATTTTAAAACCGTGATTTGGAATGTCTTTGCGATGACGTAAGGGGATAATTCCAAAAGAAATAAAAGCGAAAGCTAAGAGCGTGCCAGCATTAATTAATGATGCCAGTTGAGTTAAGGGAACTAATCCAGCAAAGAAAGCCTGAATAATGGTTGCAATGATAATCGCATTTTTGGGAACCAGATGCTTATGACTGACTGCTCCCATTTTAGCGGGTAAAAGCCCATCGCGTCCTAACGCATAAACTAAGCGAGATCCACCAAAAAACATGGTGATTAAAGAAGTGAAAATACCGATTAGTGCCCCAATGGTAATCAATTTATTCCAAGCATTTAGATGGATGATTTTCAGGGCATAGGCTGCAGGGTCATCAACATTTAATTTAGAATAATGAACAATGCCAGTTAAGACTAATGAGAAAGTAACATATAAGATTACTGACACAAATACAGTTCCTAAAATTCCTTTGACGACATTTTTCTCAGGCTCAATTGTCTCTGCTGAATTAGCTGCTAAAGCATCAAAACCGATGAAAGCAAAAAAAACAGTGGCTGCAGCAGTTGAAATCCCACCTAATCCCCAGGGACTAGTGTGAAATTGTTTAGGGTAGAAGGGAATATAATTGCTCGTTTTAATGTAAAAAGCTCCCACTACGATGAACAAAATGATGATCGTAACCTTAATGATGACAGCAACGTTTTCAATTCGTTTAGAGAGGTTAGCACCATGAATAATAATTACACTGACCAACAACACAATTAGGGTGGCAGTAAGGTTAATTACTCCACCCTCTAATGGGCCATTTTGTAAGGCTTTAGGTAAGTTCAACCCTAAAGCACTGAGTAGATTATTATTAAAGTAGGCGGCAAATCCAGTTGCTTCAGCTGCCACTGCTAAAAAGTACTCTAAGATTAGTGCCCAGCCTAACATCCAGCCAATGATTTCACCGTAGACCACTGATCCAAAGGAATACGCAGAGCCAGCTACTGGCATAGCTGATGAAAATTCCGCATAGGCCATGCCAACTATTCCTGAAATAAGCGCTGCCAATAAAAAAGCGATAGCCACGGCAGGCCCGGCATGCATCGCTGCCTCATGTCCTGGTAAAATAAAAATACCTGTCCCAATAACAGCGCCAATCCCTAGAGCAATTAAATCTCGTGCACGTAATGTTTTGTTTAGCCGAGAATCTGCCTTTAAATAAGTCGATATTGCTTGCTTCTTAAAAATATTTCTCATGTTATCCTCCGCTATAAGTATTCTTTTATGCTAGTATATTTTGGTGACAAGATGGGGGAAAGGCTGGAAAAAAATTAAAGCACTATAAATAAAATTATATTGCTGATTATTCTAATAAGTTAAAGAGCTAGTACTGAATTTTATGATATATTAAACTATCCTTTTTGAGCTTACTGGTTTAAGTGATAGCCTAGGTAAAAATCTCGTCGTATTTTTAGATAGTGAAACCTTTCGCCTGCTTAAATATGTCGCGGTCTAGCTCGAATTAGTGGGTTAGCTCGTTAGTGCTAGCTTTCATTCAAATTAATCTCGCTGAGAAAAAGCTCATTTATTAACATCTACCACACCCACAGCAACTTTAAACTTATAACACTTAGATACAAAAAATGCCGCAACGCTACTGGTTGCGGCTTTTTTGCGTATCATCGGGAAAACAGGATTCGAACCTGCGACCCCCTGGTCCCAAACCAGGTGCTCTACCAAGCTGAGCCATTTCCCGTCAAGTGCACCCTGTAGGACTTGAACCTACAACCTTCTGATTCGTAGTCAGACACTCTATCCAGTTGCGCTAAGGGTGCAAATAGCTAACTGAATTATTATAGCATAAATGAACCTTTTGCCAAGCTTAAAAATAAAAATGGCGGTTAGCCTAAGGGGCTAATCACCATCCATGATATTACTTTTGACAATGACATAATCCACTTTTCGAATCGCATCTAGGTCCTTGCCACCAGCATAAGAAATGGCTGATTGCAGATCTTCCTGCATTTCGGTCAGCGTGTCAGCAATCTTGCCGCGGTAGGGGACTAACATCTGCTTACCTTCAACGTTGCGATATGCACCTTTTTGCACTTCACTAGCTGAACCCCAGTATTGCATGTAAGTTTTCCCAGCAATCTTGATGATACTACCAGGCGATTCACGGTGCCCAGCGAGCATTGAACCAATCATGACCATACTAGCACCAAAGCGAATGGATTTGGCAATGTCCCCGTTATGCCGAATTCCGCCGTCTGCAATGAGCGGTTTGCGTGCCACTTTGCCACACATTCTCAAGGCCGCTAATTGCCAGCCCCCTGTACCAAAACCAGTCTTGAGCTTCGTAATGCAGGCTTTACCCGGCCCGACACCGACCTTCGTGGCATCCGCGCCAGCATTTTCTAATTCTCGCACTGCTTCCGGAGTTGCCACATTACCCACAGTCAAAAAGGCTTGTGGTAAATGTTCTTTAATGTAATGAATCATGTTAATGACAAAGACAGAGTGACCATGGGCCACATCAATGGTGATATAGTCAGGCGTGACCTGTGCCTTGACGAGCTGATCAATAAAAGTGTACTCATTGGCTTTGATGCCGACTGAGATTGAGGCAAATAGCCCTTTTTGTTGCATCATTTGAATAAACGTCAGCCGTTTTTCGGGCTGAAACCGATGCATCACATAGTAATAGTCATTTTGGGCTAGCCAGATAGCCAAGTTGTCATCAATTACACTGGCCATATTGGCTGGAACCACTGGTATTTTAAATGTTCGGTTTCCAAATTTAACCCGGGTATCAGCTTGATGCCGGCTTTGAATGATTCCTTTATTAGGAACCAACTGGATATCGTCGTAATCAAAGGCTTCCATGCTAAAATAATTACTCATAGCGTCTCCTCACTGCTTTCATCGAACCGATTTCTAATATACGCAAAACTAGCCATAAAGTCAACAAAAATGCGAACTATTAAAAACAAATGTTAATATATAATTCGTGTTTATGTTGACTAATAAACCGGAACTTGTTAAAATACTGGACGTAATCAATGGATTGGATGAGGTGAATAAGATGACAGTTGTTGCAGTTGTAGGTAGCCAATGGGGCGATGAAGGTAAGGGCAAGATTACTGATTACTTGAGTAAAGTGGCCGATTATGCCGTTCGTTCCAATGGTGGTAATAATGCAGGGCATACGATTGATTTCGGGGGTCGGACTTTCAAGATGCGGCTTGTACCATCTGGGATTTTTGCCGCTAACAAGGGTTCCGTCATCGGTAATGGGGTCGTGATTAATCCCGAAGTGTTACTTGGGGAATTACAACATTTGCAGGAGAGCGGGATTGATATTAGTGGGCTGAAGATTTCGAACCGGGCCCATATCATTATGCCGTATGATATTTTACAAGACATCTATCAAGAAGATACTAAAGGTGCTAATCGTGTCGGCACGACGAAAAATGGGATTGGGCCGACTTATATGGATAAAGCCTCGCGCATTGGGATTCGGATGTGTGACCTGTTAGAAAAAGAAACCTTTGAAGCAAAATTGCGTTTTAATTTGGAACTTAAGAACCAACTATTTGCCCAGGTTTATCACAAGCCAGCTTTAAAATTTGAAGATATTTTTGATACTTATTATGCTTATGGTCAAAACTTAAAGGACTGTGTCACGGATACTTCTGTGCTCGTCAATAACGCCATTGATGCCGGTGATCGGGTACTATTTGAAGGCGCCCAAGGGGTCATGCTTGATCTTGATGAGGGGACTTATCCTTTTGTCACTTCATCTAATACCATTTCTGGCGGGATTGCGAGTGGGATTGGGGTTGGTGCCAACCGAATCCAAACCGTGATTGGGGTAGTTAAGTCCTATACGACCCGAGTAGGTGCTGGTCCTTTCCCAACCGAATTAACCGATGAGACGGGCAACCGAATCCGCGAAATCGCGCATGAATATGGCACGGTGACTGGTCGTCCACGGCGGGTTGGCTGGTTTGATGCAGTCGCTTTCCGGCATGCAAAACGAGTGGCCGGCATTACCCACCTCAGCTTAAATATTTTGGATGTCTTTAGCGGTTTTAAAACCGTGAAGATTTGTACAGCTTATGAATTAGATGGTCAGAAGATTGATTACTATCCTGCTAGTTTGAAAGAATTAGCGCGTTGTCAGCCAGTTTATGAAGAAATGCCAGCGTGGGATGAAGATATTACGGCTGCTAAGCGCTGGGAAGATTTACCCGCTAATGCGCAGTCCTTTTTGCGGCGGATTGAGACGGTCACAGGGACGAAGCTCGTGACGATTTCAGTTGGACCCGATCGGGAACAGACGATTGTTTTGCAAGATCCTTGGAAGTTATGACGGATGATTGAAAGATATGCACGGCCAGAGTTGCGCCGAATTTGGACAGATGAACATAAATACGAAGTTTGGTTAAAGGTTGAATTAGCAGCCACAGCTGCCTGGGCCACGGCTGGAGAAGTTCCCGCAGCGGATGCCCAGCAGATTCAGGCTAAGGCTCATTTTAGCGCTGAGCGCGTTCATGAGCTTGAGGCGGTGACGCATCATGACGTGGTTGCCTTTACGCGGGCGGTGTCGGAAAGTTTAGGTGCTGAGAAAAAGTGGGTGCATTATGGCTTAACTTCAACAGATGTGGTCGATACAGCTCAAGGCTGTCTGTTAAAAGAAGCCAATAGCTATATTCGCGCTGATCTTATAGCCTTAAGTGCGACCATGCGGCGGCAGGCTTTGAAATATCAACATACAGTGATGATGGGCCGCACGCATGGGGTACAAGCAGAACCCATTACGTTTGGGCTTAAGTTAGCTCGGTGGTATACCGAACTGCAACGCGATTTGGAGCGCTTTGATCATGCTGCTAGCGGCGTGGCTGGCGGTAAAATTTCTGGTGCGACGGGCACGTTTGCCAATGTGCCACCAGAAATTGAAACGCAAGTGTTACAGCAGTTGGGGCTCCGGCAATTACCGGTAACGAGCCAGATTTTGCCGCGTGATTTACATGCTGAATATTTGGCCACGATCGCGCTGATTGCGACCAGCATTGAAAATTGGGCCACCGAGATTCGCAGTTTGCAACGGAGCGAAATCCATGAAGTGGAAGAACATTTTCGGCCCGGACAGAAGGGCTCTTCCGCTATGCCACACAAACGTAATCCGATTGGTTGCGAGAATCTTTGCGGTTTAGCGCGCGTGTTGCGAGGGCAGATGCTAACCGCTTATGAAGATGTGACCTTATGGCATGAACGTGATATTTCACATTCTAGTGCTGAACGAATTATTCTCCCGGATGCCACCGAAGGGCTGGATTACATGTTGCGCCGGTTCGACCGGATTTTGTCACAGCTTGATGTGTTCCCTCAGACGATGCTGAAAAATATGGATCGCACGTATGGGCTCATTTATAGTCAGCGGGTCCTCCTCAAGCTGATTGATGAGGCAGGGTTATCACGTGAACAAGCGTATGATATGGTCCAACAATTGACAGCTAAGGCTTGGGATGAACAAACTTCGTTTAAAACGTTAGTTTTAAATAGTCAGATTATGTCTTATTTAACGCCAGCCGATATTGATGACGCGTTCGATTATCATTATCATTTGCGGTATGTTGATATAATTTTTAAAAAGTGTGGTTTATAGTTTTTCAACGAGCACGACTCAAAATTGGGTCGTGCTTTTTGGTGCTATTATTTGTTATGATAGAAGCCGAACTAAAAGGGATGAGGATGCAATATGACGAAACAGAAAAAAAGCCAACTCTGGACCGTGTTATGTGCCTTTGCCTGCTTTATGTGGGGCATTTCGGGACTGTTTGGGAAGGCCTTATTTAATTTGGTATCTACGGCCACGGCTTTATGGCTGTCACAAGTGCGCATGATAACGGCGGGTCTGGTTTTGATTTTGATTGCTGTCATCCGTCATCAAAAGCCTTGGCGTATTTGGCAAGACCGCGGGCGCGCACTACGTCTCATTGCTTACGGGCTAACGGGGATGCTGCCAGTTCAATTTTGTTATTTTATGGTGATTCAATTAGCTAATGCTTCACTGGCGACCATTTTACAATTTATCGGACCATTTTTTATTATGGGGTACTTAGCGATCACCAAGAAACAGGTCATTCGCCGGCTAGATTTGTTAGCGAGCGTAGTGGCTTTTCTCGGCGTGTTTTTATTAGCTACACATGGCAATGTGGCGCATTTTTCAATTACCCCAGAGGTGCTCTTCTGGGGGGTACTGTCAGCCGTTGGCGTGATGACTAATACGCTGCTCCCCGTTAAATTACTCAAGACCGACTCGAGTGCGACGGTAAGTGGTTGGGGGTTGCTCGTGTCTGGGACAGCATTACTGTTGATACACCCAGCGATGCCACATGTCCCAAATACGGTGCCAGTCTGGGTTTGTCTCGGAGGCGTGATTGTTTTAGGAACAATCATTCCGTTTCAATTAATGACTAATTCATTGCGCTATATTAAGCCGGCCACTGCGAGTTTACTGGATGCCTTTGAGCCGCTGTCCGCTACCGTTGGTTCGGTGCTGGTCTTTGGTTTGACGATGACGCCACTAGATGTTATTGGGTCACTACTAGTGATCCTAGCTGCAATGGCCTTGAATTTATCACCTAAGTGGCGTCGTAAGTTAATCTCGGCGCGGCTGAATCGCCAATAAACTGAATAGCACAATAACTAAAAAAAACGATTGACCTCGGGCCAGTCGTTTTTTGATTTTATTAAGTTAAGTCGCGCTTAATAAGCAATCAAGTCATTTAATTTTTGCATATTTTTAATCACAATCCGGCGCCGGCCATGCGCGTTATTAAATTCAATCACATCATGACTTTTTAAAGTCCGGAGCATGCGACTAACACTCGTGTAGTTTGCAATGCTACAAAAACCAGCAATATCTTCGTTGGTTACTAAAAAGTCGATCAAGATTTTATCCGTACCTGGGATTTCTTTTCCAAATTTAATGGACATGTTTTTTTAAAAAATTGGCCAATGCCCCTAAGCGGCCGTTCATGGTTAATCGTTGCACCCGAGAAAAATTCTCAGATAACCGGTGGCGGTAATATTGGCGTACATAATCTTGTAAGCCTTGATCAGCATTGACGTATTCCCAAAATTTAACGCGATTAATTTGATAAAAGGTGGCATCTGTTGATTCAATTCGGACATTAAAAGGCTGCTCATCATATTGCAAAGCTTCATCATGCAATAAAGAAATCACATCTGGTTGACTAATATAAGAGATGTTAAATTCCCGACCATCTTGGAGGATGACCGAGGTTTTAATAATTCCTTCTTTCAAGATATAGACGTTAGCGGCCTTGAGACCATGAAAAGTCAGGTAGGTATGATATTCCTTCGTAATGGTGGGAATCTTTTTATTTTTTAGAAAATTCACTAAATAGTGCACATTATCAGTCTGCATTTAATCACCCTTTATAACTGTATGGTTTATTATATTGAATTTTGTCCAGACAGTCATAACATAAAGCATTACCAAATGGCAATGCTCCTAGCTATCTGCATTGCCTTGGCCAATATGACAATAGACTTGGGCAATGAAATGCTAAATCAAGAGTGTAACATACTGAATTGCAAAATAGAATAGGAGTGACTAGTATGCATAAAGTTGATTTACCATACGATAAGCGCACCCTTACGGCTGAAGTTGCCGAGAAAAATTATGCCGGCAAATTAGTATCGCAAGCTGCGACCTACCAAAACAAATTATCAGAGGCAGAAACGGTTGAGAAATCATTAGATAATCCCATCGGTTCTGAAAAATTAGAGGAGTTGGCTCGCGATAAGAAAAATATCGTGATCATTAGTTCGGATCATACCCGCCCGGTACCTTCTCATATCATTACCCCGATCTTATTACGGCGCTTGCGCTCAGCTGCACCTGAGGCTCGGATTCGGATTTTGGTTGCGACCGGTTTCCACCGGCCTTCAACCCATGAAGAATTAGTCAATAAGTACGGCGAAGAAATTGTCGCTAACGAAGAAATTGTGATGCACGTTTCAACTGACGACAGTAGCATGGTTAAAATTGGTCAATTACCATCTGGTGGCGATTGCATTATTAACAAAGTGGCCGCCGAAGCTGATTTGTTAATTTCAGAAGGCTTCATCGAATCTCATTTCTTTGCTGGTTTTTCTGGTGGGCGTAAATCGGTCTTGCCTGGGGTTGCTTCATATAAGACGATTATGGCTAATCACTCGGGTGAATTTATTAACTCACCTAAGGCGCGGACCGGGAACTTAATGCATAATCCGATTCATAAGGACATGGTTTATGCTGCTCGGACAGCTAAGCTCGCCTTCATCATTAACGTCGTGCTTGACGAAGATAAGAAGATTATTGGCTCATTTGCTGGTGATATGGAAGCTGCTCATAAAGTGGGCTGTAACTTTGTCAAAGAATTATCCAGTGTTCCCGCTATTGATTGTGATATTGCGATTTCGACTAATGGTGGTTATCCGCTTGATCAAAACATTTATCAAGCCGTTAAAGGGATGACCGCCGCCGAAGCAACTAACAAAGAGGGCGGCACCATTGTCATGGTTGCTGGTGCTCGTGATGGTCATGGTGGCGAAGGCTTTTACCATAACTTAGCTGATGTGGCTGATCCAAAAGAATTTTTAGATCAAGCGATTAACACGCCACGGCTCAAGACGATTCCTGATCAATGGACTGCACAAATTTTTGCCCGCATCTTAGTTCATCATCATGTGATTTTTGTTTCAGACCTAGTTGATCCTAAATTAATTACGGATATGCATATGGAATTAGCTAAAACCTTGGATGAAGCCATGACGAAGGCTTATGCCCGTGAAGGTCAAGCAGCTAAAGTAACGGTTATCCCGGATGGACTCGGCGTTATTGTGAAATAGCATGGCCACTACTAAAGAAATATTACAACAAGTTGCTACGGGGCAATTGAGCCCAGCAGCGGCGGCCCAGCAATTAGAGGCAACTAGAACGGCTGATTTAGGTTTTGCTAATGTCGATTTGGATCGCCAACGCCGTAATGGCTTTCCTGAGGTCATTTATGGTGCTGGTAAAACGGCGACACAAATTGTCGGAATTGTTCAAGCTTTATCACAGCAATCCTTACCTATTTTAGCGACCCGGTTATCGGCAGAGAAATTTGCCAATATCCAGCCAGCTTTGCCCGCTGCAGTCTATCACGCAGCCGCGCGCTGCATGACAGTAGGCGAGCCACCAATCCCTAAGCCATCCGATTATGTTGCGGTAGTGACGGCAGGTACTTCCGATCTGCCTGTTGCTGAAGAAGCGGCCATTACGGCGGAAACTTTTGGCAATCGGGTTGAACGCGTCTATGACGTGGGTGTCGCTGGGATTCACCGGTTGTTTGCTAAGCTGGACGTGATTCGCGGTGCCCGGGTGGTCATTGTCATTGCTGGGATGGAAGGCGCCCTGGCTAGCGTGGTTGGCGGCTTAGTGGCGAACCCAGTCATTGCCGTTCCAACGAGCGTTGGTTATGGTACCAGCTTTCAAGGAATGACGGCGCTACTGACCATGCTTAACAGCTGTGCGTCAGGGATTAGTGTCGTTAATATTGATAATGGCTTCGGTGCGGCTTATTCAGCCAGCATGATTAATCAAATGTAACTAGCCGTGAATGAAAGAAGGAAAAATCACATGCGAATGCTTTATTTAGACGCTTTTTCTGGGATTAGCGGCGATATGTTCATTGGCGCACTACTTGATTTAGGACTTGATTTCAATGCCTTAAAGACTGAGCTCGCCAAGCTTCATGTTCACGATTACGAATTGACCCAAGAGCGGCAAGCGCAAAGCAACATTTACGGAACCAGTTTCGATGTTGTAGTTGCTGGTGATAAAGATCATGGATTTATTGAACACCATCACCATCATGCTGCTGGCCATCATCATGATCATGAGGCACGTCATTTAGCTGATATTGTGGCCTTGATTGATGCCAGCGATTTGTCAATAACTGTTAAAGAACACGCTAAGGCTATCTTTGTCGAGATTGCTAAAGCCGAAGCGACTGTACATCATATGCCACTTGCCGAAGTTCATTTCCATGAAGTCGGGGCCTTAGATTCGATTGTCGATATTGTGGGCGCTTGTGTTGGTTTGGAACTGATGCACATTGATACCATTATGGCGTCACCACTGAGTGATGGCAGCGGCTTTATCAATGTCATTCATGGCCAAATGCCAGTTCCAGTGCCAGCCGTCATGCAAATGCGCGTTGGCAGTCACATCCCGATTAAACAGCGGTTTGACGTTCATACCGAATTGATTACCCCAACTGGGATGGGCATCGCTAAGACGCTCGTTCATAAGTTTGGACCGTTGCCAGAAAATGCTGTGCTAAGGTCGGTTATGGTTTTGGCAATCGTGATACCGGCGGTTTTAATGCCTTACGGGCAATTTTATTCGAAAAAAAACTAAGTCAGTAGGTTGTTAATCAGACCGCTGATGCAGTTTTAATGATTGAAGCTAACCTAGATGACCAGACTGGTGAGGGACTAGGTTATGTGATGAAGCGTTTATTAGCAGTGGGTGCTTATGACGTCTTCTTTACCCCAATCGAGATGAAGAAAAATCGACCAGCGACTAAGCTAACCGTTTTAGGCAATGCGAATGATCGAGAAACTTTAACGAAGCTGATTTTGGAAGAAACGACGACCATTGGCGTACGTTACCAAACTTGGCAGCGGACAATTATGCAACGTCACTTTCTGAAAGTGCAAACGCCGTATGGTGCAGTGCAAGTTAAAGTGGCTACGTATCAAGAAATTGAAAAGAAAATGCCAGAGTATGGCGATTGTGTCCGTTTGGCGGCACAATTACAGCTACCATTTATGCGCATTTACCGGGCTGCCTTAGTTGCGGCCGAACAACTAGCTGGAAAAAGTAATCACTAGATATAAAGAAGGATTTAGAATAATGTTAGCAAACAAAGAAAATAAATTACAAAATGCTTTGAAACAATATGACCGGGTGGTTGTTGGCTTTTCAGGTGGAATTGACTCTACGGTTGTCTTAGCTGAAGCTGTTAAAACCCTCGGCAAGGAGAATGTTTTAGCTGTTGTCGCTAATTCAGATTTATTTGCGGATGATGAATTTAATTAAGCTATGGAGCTAGCTGCTAATTTGGGTGTTCAGAACAAAGGAATCCGTTTAGATTACCTAGCAGATCCAGAAGTTAAGCAAAATACCCCACAGTCTTGGTACCACATGAAGACTATCTTTTACGAAGCATTAAACCAAGAAGCTGCTGCTTTTGGTAATGCTGCTGTATTAGATGGCATGATTACGGACGATAACAGTGACTTCCGTCCAGGCTTGCGTGCTAGAGATGAACTTGGTGCTGTATCCGTTTTACAAGAAGCAGATATTTACAAAAAGGAAGTCCGCGAATTGGCTAAGAAGTTGGGATTAGCTAACTGGAACAAGGTTGCTTCATGTTCAGTATCATCTCGTTTCCCATACTATACCGAATTAACGACTGAAAAATTAAACCGCGTTTTAGCAGCTGAAAAGTATTTGCGTGGTTTGGGCTTTTTGACGGTTCGTGTGCGCATTCATGATAAGCTAGCCCGGATAAGTTAGCCCGGATTGAAGTTAAACCAGAACAGGCAAGCCAATTGTTAAGCCTAAACGTTGAAATTACGAAGCATTTGGAACAGTTAAGTTATCAATATGTCACCGTTGACTTGGCAGGTCTGGCTTGCGTAATGTGGGGCATTTCGGGCTTATTTGCTAAAAGTTTGTTTAATATCAGCTCAGATATTACGCCAATGTGGTTATCACAAATCAGAATGGTAGTCTCAGGTGCTATTTTATTAATTGTAGCAGGCGTATTAAAGCAAAAGCCGATTAAAACGATGAGAAATAAACATGATGCATGGACGATTATTGCCTATGGTATTTTTGGTCTATTGCCAGTACAGCTGTTTTACTTTATTGTTGTGCAGCAAGCTAATGTCTCAATTGCAACGATTTTGCAATTTGTGGGACCATTTTTTGTAATGGGCTATTTAGCCATAACTCATCAGCAAGTGATGCGGCGAATTGACGTAATTGCAGCTATTTGCGCCTTTATTGGGGTAGTATTATTAGCTACGCACGGGCATTTTAGTCATTTTGCCTTAACTCCTAGTGTTTTGTTCTGGGGATTATTATCGGCAGTTGGTGTAGCAACGAATACTTTGATTACAATTAATGTCTTAAAACGGGTTTCAAGTTTGGTAGTTACTGGTTGGGGGCTGCTGTCAGCTGGCATTTGCTTGATGATTGTCCATCCTCAAATGCCCCATATTCCTAATACGCCACAAGTTTGGCTAGATGTATTAGCAGTAATTGTAATTGGAACACTGATTCCGTTTCAATTGATGACTAATTCTTTGCGCTTTATTAAGGCATCAACAGCGAGTTTGCTGGATGCTTTTGAACCTTTTTCAGCTACGGTAGGATCTGTAATTTGTTTTGGTTTAATCATGACGCAAATGGATTGGCTGGGTTCAATTTTAGTTGTTTTAGCAGCAATGGCTTTGAATATTTCACCTAAGAAAAAGAACCTTGACAAAGCACATAGATAATGAGAAAGAAAATAGGTGATGCAAAATGGTACCAGCAAAAACACGCAGACTCTGGACATTTTTAGCAGCAATGGCAGCTGTAATGTGGGGCGTTTCAGGATTATTTGCTAAAGGATTATTTGATCTTAGTCCTAAATTAACCCCAATGTGGTTAACACAAGTTAGATTGATTATTTCAGGTGCAGTGTTGTTAATTGCATCAGGATTTTTAAAACAAAAACCACTAGCTACATTAAAAAACAGACATAACATTTTAGTAATTATTGCTTATGGAATATTTGGCTTATTGCCAGTACAACTGTTTTATTTCATGTGTATTCAAGTAGCTAATGCTTCAATTGCCACCATCTTACAATTTATTGGTCCTTTCTTTGTCTTGGGCTATTTAACTATAACACGCAAGCAGGTAATGCGCAGATTGGATATTATAGCAGCTTTATGTGCATTTTTAGGAGTATTTTTACTATCAACGCATGGTCAATTTGATCACTTAGCAATCACGCCGATTGCGCTGTTTTGGGGAATTTTGTCTGCTTTTGGTGAAGCGGCTTATACCTTGATTCCAGTTAATATCGTTAAAAGAGTCTCTAGTATGGTTGTGACTGGCTGGGGGATGATTTTTGCGGGAATTAGCTTATTAATAATTGATCCACAATTTCATGCAGTTCCTAATAAACCTGAAATTTGGCTATATACAGCAGCGGTTGTTGTAATTGGCACGATTATTCCATTTCAAATTATGGCCAACGCATTGCGGTATGTAATTCCTTCAACTGTCAGTTTGCTTGATGCTTTTGAGCCATTTTCTGCGACAATTGGGTCAGTAATCTTCTTTAACTTAGTAATGATGCCAATGGATTGGGTAGGCTCAATTTTAGTAGTTGTTGCTGCAATGGCGTTGAATTTAACGCCTAAGCCCAAAAAGAAAAATAAAATTCACAGTTAAAAAATAAAAAGGGATAAAGGTCATGTTGATCAATGTCATTAAGTTAAGCTATTGACATTGATGAACATGTTTTTTTAGAACTAAATCGTTTGATTTAGTTCTTTTTTTATTTTCTGCATAAAATAAAAGAGAGAACTCTACGTTCTCTCTCCCTTTTGTATACCTTTTCCAAATAACATTATCTAGAAAGGACAATATTATCATGAAAAGTCTTCATACTAATATATTAAAACGCTTAGATTCAATTATCAATAATACTGCTGATAATATTCACGATTTTATTTCTGACCCTCATGCTTTCACTCGTAAAAGAAAGCTTGATGCATTTACAACAATTAAGATAATCCTCAATATGCAGGGCAATTCTTTAGCCAAAGAATTGTTTGATTGCTTTGATGATAATGAAAAAATGATGACTGTTTCAGCTTTTGTCCAACAAAAATCAAAATTAATCCTAAATCTAAAAACATAATTACTGACCAATTTATCAAACCAATTTGTCAAATTCATGTTAATGCACTATATGATTTGGCTGATAATACTTATCAAGATTGTGTTTTTCAGCCTAAAGCTCAGATAGATGAACGTACTGCAGCTATTGATATGCTTAAGAAATTGCATGTTGGCCCATACATTGTATTAATGGACCGAGGCTATACTAGTTTTAACATGGTTGAAAACTGCAATCGTTTTTCTAACTGCTATTATGTAATCAGAAGCAAGACTGGCAAATCAGCTTTTAAAGAAGTAGAAGCCTTGCCCGATCAAGAATGTGATGTAGATATATCATGCCGAGTTACAGACTCAAATTATTATTACATGACGCATAAAGATAAAGAAAATATTCATCTAATTAAAAGGCAGCGTAAGCATTATAAAAAATTACGCTCTAAAAACACTCGCAATATTCATTAGGATTTTGGGCATTTTGCAGGGTTAATTTTCGTGCCTGCAAGATTAATATCAATGATGATCGTGATCCTGACAAAGAAATATGGGAAGTTTTGCTTACCAACTTAAATAGAAAAGATTTCCCATTAAGCAAAATAAAAGAACTGTATCATTTGCGTTGGGGCATTGAAAGCTCATTTAGAAAATTAAAATATGATTTGGGCAGTGTCCAATTTCATTCAAAGAAAGATAATTTTGTCAAAATGGAAATCTATGCTCATATGATCATGTTTAATGCGGTCAGTCAAACAAACGCACAGGCGACAGTAGCACAAAAGACGTGTAAGTATGCTTATAAGATCAACTTTAAAATGTCCTGCATAATTATTCATAGACGATATCTTCAGGGCTCATCAGATTTAATATTTGAAAAAGCATTAATTGAAATCAGTGCAAGAGTCGTGCCGATTAGACCAGGGCGAAAAGACAAAAGAAAGATGAAAGTACAATCTCCTATTAATTTTGTTTACAGAGTTGCCTAGATAAAACACATGACAAAAAGTGTGCACTTTTTGTCATGCAAAAAAAAGAACTAAATCAAACGATTTAGTTCTTTAAAGACTTGATCATCAATGTCAATAGCTTAACTTAATGACATTGGTCATGTTGATCCTTATCCCTTTTTATTATTCAGTTACTTTTTCATTAACACGTTCTTGGTGACGGGCAATAATCATCTTTACAATTGCATTGGCTACATTGGTATTCTTTAACAATGGTCCATGTGAATATGAACCAATAAAGTTGCGATAACGCAACCCTTCAACGTGATCTTGCGGGTTATTGCCATAACCTTCAATCATGTCGCCAAGGGGATGCAATTTATCTTTGTTATCAAAATAAGTTTGACCAGAGTGATTTTCAAAAGCTCTGACTTCACCCCATTCAGTCATATAACGCGTGTCACCAATCATGCGCTTATCGCTTTTGAAGACAGTATGAAGCGGTAAAATATCTAATCCTGGGATTGTTACGCCAGAATTAGTCTCGTAGTAGCTGCCCATTAATTGGTAGCCGCCGCAAATGCAGAGCATTGGCTTATCTTGATTAATGTATTTCTCAAGTGTTTCTTTGTGTCGAGGCAGATCTTTAGCAACAACGGTTTGTTCAAAGTCTTGACCTCCGCCAAAGAAAACAAAGTCATAATCAAAGGCATCAAACTCATCGCCTAATGAAATATTATCAACTTGGGTGTCATAGCCTTCAAGCTTTAAAAGAAAACTCAAGATTTTGACATCACCAGAATCACCATAAGTGTTGATCAAATCTTCGTAAAGATATGCAATTTTAATTAATTTATCGCTCATTTTACCGTTCCTTAGTTCGTATAATTTCTTCTTTTTTAGTATAGCCTAAAGAAGAAAAGGGAGCAAAAGATTACAATGCTAGTCGTCTAGCGTTTTAGCTGTTTTTTGTTGGGCAGCTAAATGGTTAATTGGGCCCCATTTTGAACCGACATCAATTGGATGTGAGATTGCATCATAAGTAAAGTCTTTGCCTATCCTTACAGCATCGATTACTGCTTTTCCTTTAGCTAGTTCGGCGGCAATAACTGCGGATAAGGTATCGCCAGTTCCGTTTACCCGGTCTGTTTTGAAGAATGGTTTGGTAAATTCGTGGAACCTGCCGTCTGCAGTTAAGAGAATATCAGTTACGTTAGCCTGATCAGTTGAATCATGGCGTCCTTTCATTAGAACATTTTTTGCTCCCATCTCTTGCAGTTTTTGAGCACCTGAATAGATTTCTTCCTTACTGTTAAGTTTCATTCTAGTTAATTTTTGCTGTTCATAAAAATTAGGGGTAATTATGTCAGCCAGGGGCAATAATCTGTCTAAGAATGTTTGATAAGCATCATCATCTAATAGCGTTGCACCATGCTTAGTGATGATTACTGGATCAAGCACAATTTTGCCCATATCGTATTTTTCTAAATTATCAGCAACACAGTTAATAATTTCTTTATCGGCTAACATACCGGTTTTAGTTGCATTAATTTTAAAATCATCGTTTAACACATCAAATTGCTTTTGAATAAAGTCGATGGGCATAATTTGTTGAGCAAAAATGCCTTTAGTATTCCCTGCAACAGCTGCTGTCATTAGCCCCATTCCATAAACGCCACGCGCATAAAATGAGTGCAAGTCAGCAGGCATGCCAGCGCTGCCATCACTATCATTACCAGCAATAGTTACAGCAATTTTTTGCTTATTTTCCATAAGAAACAAGGGCCTCCTTTTGAAAGTTTGGTTATGAAAATTATAACGTATCTTACAAAATAACTGCTAGAATCTGCGTCTGAAAAACAGTAACATTATAAGAAAGCGCTTTTTTAAAGAAAAGAGAATTAATTATGGCAGAAAAATATATTTTAGCAATTGATGAAGGAACCACATCGACCAGAGCAATTATTTTTGACCATCAGGGCCGAGAAGTTGCCTCAGCTCAAAAAGAGATACCACAATATTTTCCTGAGCCAGGCTGGGTAGAGCATGATGTAAATAAGATATGGATGGCAGTTCAATCCACAATTGCTAATGCATTTATTAATTCCGGTATATGGCCAGGGCAAATTGCAGCCATTGGTATTACTAACCAGCGTGAAACTACAGTTGTTTGGGATAAGGATACTGGTGAGCCTATCTATCATGCGATTGTTTGGCAGTCAAGACAGACAACAGGATTAGCCGAGAAACTAAAAAAGGAAGGCTACAGTGAAAAGATTCGTCAAAAAACAGGCTTGATTATTGATCCCTATTTCAGTGCAACTAAGATTCGCTGGATTTTAGACCATGTACCTGGTGCGCAAGAAAAAGCGGAACAAGGTAAACTTTTATTTGGCACAATTGATAGTTGGCTAGTTTGGAAATTGACCGATGGGGCAAGACATGTGACTGATTATACGAATGTTTCTCGCACCATGCTGTTCAATATTCATAGCCTTGAATGGGATAAAGATATTTTAAAATTGCTCAATATTCCGCCAAAGATGCTGCCAGAAGTGCGATCTAATTCTGAAATTTATGGTGAAACGGCTAATTATATGTTCTTTGGTGGAAAGGTTCCAATTTCTGGTATGGCAGGCGATCAGCAAGCAGCCTTATTTGGTCAGCTTGCTCTAAAGCCAGGAATGGTTAAAAACACTTATGGCACTGGTGCCTTCATTGTAATGAATACTGGGGATAAACCAACAACTTCCAATAATAATTTATTAACGACAATTGGTTATGGCATTAATGGCAAAATTACTTATGCGCTAGAAGGTTCAATTTTTGTTGCGGGCAGTGCAATTCAATGGCTAAGAGATTCAATGAAATTAATCAAACATGCCCCAGATTCTGAAAAAGCAGCATTTGAATCAACTTCTGAAAATGAAGTTTATGTTGTGCCTGCTTTTACACGGTTAGGTGCACCTTATTGGGATGCAGAAACGCGTGGTGCTATTTTTGGCATTACCCGCGGCACAGCTGATAAGGATATTATTAAAGCTACATTGCAATCACTCGCTTATCAAACACGAGATGTGGTTGATACGATGCAAGAAGATTCTGGAATAAAAATTCCCGCTTTGCGTGTGGATGGCGGCGCAAGCAACAATAATTATTTAATGCAATTTCAGGCTGATATTTTAGGAATAAAAATTGAACGTGCCAAGACACTTGAAACAACCAGCATGGGAGCAGCATTTTTGGCAGGCCTGGCAGTTGGTTATTGGAAAAATGTTGATGAATTAAAGCATACTTTTACTATCGGCCAAGCTTTTGAACCAAAAATGGGAAATTTAGAAAGAGAAAAACTGTATTCCGATTGGCAAAGAGCAATTAAGGCCGCTCGTCTATTTGCTCATGACTGACAATGTTATAATAAAAGCGTATATTAATAATTTCTAAAATAAGAAGGCGAGAAGCAAAATGAAACATGATCGAATACTTGCCTTAGACGCCCCGCTTAACTTTAGAGACCTTGGGGGCTATAAGAATGATAAAGGTCAACAGGTAAAATGGAACAAGATATATCGTTCTGATTCACTTAGTTCTTTATCAGATGAAGATAAGCAAAAATTAACGGCTCGCCGCATTACCGTGGACATAGACTTACGTTCAAATTATGAACAAACTTCAGCACCAGATAAGCTCTGGGATGATGTACGCTATGTTGATGCCCATATTTATTCACAAGATCGTAAGCAAAATAAGGGGGATAATAAGCTTTATCGTTTCGTGCATCATATACCTGATATGAAAGACAATTGGCTAGGCCAGATTTATCAACAAGTTTTGCTTAACTCTCATAGTCAACGTGAATTTGCTAAAATTTTTGCGGAACTAATTGAATTACCCCAAGAAGACGCCCTGGTTTATCATTGCAGTGCAGGCAAAGACAGAACAGGAATGACTACGGCGCTTATTTTGACTGCTTTAGGAGTTGATGACGATACGATTTCACGAGATTATTTATTGACGAATGAGTTGTATGATTTTGCTATTGCCAAGCAGTTTCCTGACGACAATGATATTGCCAAGCTAGTGTCGAAGATGAATATCACTAAAGGCGAAGGTCCTGCAATTCGCGGAATTACAGAAACTATTCGTGCAGGTTGGGGTAGTTTTGATAACTTTTTCAAAAAGGAACTAGGCTTTAGTCAAAAAGATTTAGACCGGTTCAGAAAGATGTACTTGGAATAGGATTAATATGACTACTTTATCAGATGTTGCTAAAGAAGCAAATGTATCAAAAATGACAGTATCACGGGTGATTAATCACCCTGAACAAGTGACGCCAGAATTGAGAACTATGGTAGAAAAGGCAATGGAAAAGCTGAATTATCATCCTAATTCAGTTGCCCAAGCCCTGGTTAATAATCGAACTAATGTGGTAAAGTTTGTTACTTTGGAAGATGTTGATACAACTGAACCATATTATATGAATCTGCTTTTTGGTTTTGCGCGCGGATTAAATACTAAGCAGTATGCTATGCAATTAGTAACGGATCCTAGTCAAATAGAAAAAGGAAGGGCAGATGGCTATTTAATTACTGGCGCTAGAAATGAAGACTATGAAATATTTGATAAGCTAGATAAACCATTTGTATTATTTGGTGAAAATCACCGTGGATACGATTTTGTAGATTCTGACAATCAATTAGCCGAAAAAATGGCAACCCAATATGCACTAGATCGCTTATATAAACATATTATTTTTATTGGAATCGATTTAAAAGAACCCTTTGAATATTCTCGTGAAGCTGGTTATATTAACACTTTGCAGCAGCACCGATTAATTCCACAAATTTACCGAGTATCTAACCATAGTCATGAAGCACAACGGGTAATTCGAGAGCATTTTGATGAGTTTAAAAAAGATACCTGTTTTGTTTGTGCAAGTGATCGAATTGCTGTGGGAGTGGTAAGAGAATTACAAAGTGAAGGCGCAAGGATACCTGATGATTTTGGTGTAATTGGCTTTGATGGCGTATTTTTGGATCAAGTTTCTAACCCTAAGCTGACAACAATTAAACAACCAATTTTTGAAATGGGTGAAATGTTAGCCAAAATGCTTTTGCAAAAAATTGCTCAATCAGGCTCTCCCCAAAGTGAAATAATGCTTAAACCGAAGCTGATTAGACGGCAATCAACTAGATGATGTAAAAATAACAGATGCACCTTACAATGACTAAGGGCATCTGTTTTTAGTTTAGAAGATATTATCCATTTATAATGAAATCGCTATACTAAAAAGTAAGATCTATTTTAGACAAAGGGGACAAATTATGAAAAAAGTTTTAGCAATTAATTCAGGTAGTTCATCATTTAAATATAAATTATTTTCGTTTCCTGATAAAAAAGTCATTGCTTCAGGGATGGCAGATCGTGTTGGGTTAGATAATGCAGTTTTTAAAATAAAATTGCATGGTAAAGAATATATTAGAAATACAGCAATCCCAAATCAAGAAGCCGCAGTTAGTCTATTAATTGAAGATTTGAAGAAATTTAAGGTCTTAAAAAACTTGGAAGAATTAGCTGGAGTTGGCCACCGGGTTGTTAATGGTGGCGAAATTTTTAAGGACTCAACTTTTATTGACAAAGAAAAACTGCAGCAAATTTTCGATTTAGGTGAATTGGCTCCGCTGCATAATGTTCCTGAGACAACTGGAATAAAAGCTTTTATGAAAATTATTCCCAATGTGCCTCAAGTTGCAGTCTTTGACACTTCATACCATACTAGTCTTGAGCCAATTAATTATTTGTATCCTATCCCATATAAATATTATGAAGAATTAGGTATTCGTAAATATGGCGCTCATGGTATTTCTGTTAGTTATGTTGCTCCACGTGCAGCTAAACTTATGGGCAAGAATCCATATACAGGTAAACTTATTGTTTGTCACTTAGGTTCAGGTGCATCGGTTACTGCTGTTAAAAATGGTAAATCATTTGATACTTCAATGGGATCTAGTCCTTTAACTGGTCTGGCAATGGGGACACGCAGCGGTGATTTTGATCCTTCAGCTTTGCAATATATTATGAAAAAGACTGGCATGTCAATTGATGATGCGGTTGATATGTTGAATCATCAATCAGGAATGCTAGGAATATCAGGTGTCTCATCAGATATGAGAGACTTAATTGAAAGCAAACAAAAGCGGGCTAAACTAGCGAGAAAGATTTTTATCAATCGCGTTGTTCGTTATGTTGGTGCATATGCTGCTGAGATGGATGGCGTAGATGCAATTGTCTTTACAGCAGGAGTTGGTGAACACGATCCAGGCATCCGTGCAGGAGTAATGGCATCGTTGCGCTATTTAGGTTTGAATCCGGATTTTAAGGCTAATAGAACAGATGGCGAAAAATTTATTTCTAAGCCTAATTCAAAAGTTAAGGCATTAATTGTCCCGACAAATGAGGAATTAATGATTGCAAATGAAGTAATGAGGTTAACAAAATAGTGACAGACAAAATTAATTTAGTCGGTGGAAGTTTAAGTATCGAACAATTAAACGCAATTTTTGAGACTATTCCACAAGAAATGGATGTTTTAGATGAAAATGATATTGTGGTTTGGTCTTCAATGAATAAAATCGCATATTTAAACGAACCGAAAACGATATTGGTAAAACGGTTTTTGAAGTTCATCCTGGTCGCAGCCAAAATCATGTTAAGGCGGTTTTAAAGCAAATGCATGGTGGTCAGCGCGGGAAATTGTCAATTATGATTCATAAAGATGGCATAACAATAAATATCTCGTTTTATAGTTTGCATAACGAGCAAGGAAAATATATTGGCTGTATTGAAGTAACGCAGCCAGTAGCTGATCTGCAAATTAAGGGTAGCAAGTGGCGTAATATCTTAAATATGCTTTTAAAAAGAAAATAGTCAAAAGGCACGATTCAATCAAAAAAGTCGTGCTTTTTTGATACCGATAACAGTAAATAAAATGTTGAAACCGGTTTCTCATATCCCTTAAACTATGCGTGGAGGAAATTAATTATGGCACATTGGTACGATCACGCAATTATATATCAAATTTATCCTAAGTCTTTTCAAGATAGCAATGGAGATGGCATTGGCGATTTAAACGGTATTCGCAAACGCATCCCATACTTGCAAAATCTTGGCGTTAATGCTGTTTGGCTTAATCCGGTTTTTGTTTCGCCACAAGTAGATAACGGCTATGACGTTTCTAATTACTTCGCAATTGATCCCCATATGGGCACGATGGAAGATATGGAAAACTTAATCAAAGACTTGCATCAAGCACGAATTCATCTAATTATGGATTTTGTTTTGAATCATACTTCTGATCAGCATCCGTGGTTTCAAGATGCAATTAAAGACCCTAACAGTTTATATCGAGATTACTACATTTTTGCCGGTCATGATGGTCAGCGTCCTAATAATTGGGGGTCATTCTTTGGCGGCAGCGTTTGGGAGCCTGATCCTGCTGGAACTGGTCAATCATATTTCCATTTGTTTGATAAACGCATGCCAGATTTGAATTGGAAAAATCCCGAAGTACGTCATGCCATGCTAGAGATAGCAGAATTTTGGCTTCAAAAAGGAATTGATGGCTTAAGACTGGATGCATTTATTCATATTGGAAAAGCAGATTTACGTCAAAATTATCCAACTCAAGATGGCGATGTGGATCAACCGATCGTGGCAGAACCATTTTTCGCTAATTTGCCTCAAGTCCAAGAATGGATGCGGCCATTTTGTGAAAAAATTAAGCAAGATTATCCTGATGCCCTTCTCTTAGGTGAAGCATCCAGTGCTAGTGTCAACTTGTCCGTTGACTACACGTCTAAGCGAAATCATTTAATGGATAGCGTTATCACTTTTCGCTACTTTACTGAGGATGATTCTGACTGCGATAATCGTTTTTCAAAGCAATATCAACCTAAAAAGCTTGACTTAACAGCATTTAAGCAGAATCAGGTAATCTGGCAACAAACATTGGCTAATGTATCGCAGCCAACCCTTTATTGGAATAATCATGATATGGCAAGAGTGGCTACAAGAGTAGCTAAGACGCCGCTTCAAGCTAAAAGCTTGGCAATGCTGATGTATTTACAGCGCGGCATCCCAGTTATCTATTATGGTGAAGAACTTGGAATGAAGAATTTGCATTTTGATAATGCAGCTCAATTCGAAGATCAAACTGTCGGACCGTGGCTTAAAGATGCAGAAAAGTTTTTGAGTAAAAAAGATGCATTGCAAATGGTAAGTCAAACTCATAAATTGCCAGCAAGAGTAGTTATGCCGTGGGATGCGACTGCAAATAATGGCTTTAGTGACGCTAAACCGTGGATAACAGGTGAAAGGCAAGATAATGCTTGCGCTGCCAGCGAAATCAATGATACTAGCAGCATGTTTACTTTTTATAAAAAAATGCTGGAAGTAAAAAAAGAAGCACTATTTCAAAATGGTGCATACTATATGATTTCCACAGATAAGAATAGCTATGTATATCGGCGTGATTTAGATAAAGAAAGCGCCATTGTAGCTGTTTCATTGAGCGATGAAAAAACGACTGTTGAAATTCCAGCAGATTATAAAGCTTTGGTATTAAAAGCAGGAGAATACCAATTAACTAATGGAAAATTAACTTTGATGCCTTATGCAGGCGTTGTATTAAGAAAAGGAGAATAAGAATGCAATTAGCAGCTTTAAGATACCGAACTGAGAGTGAAGATAGTTTTGTAGTAGATTCTAGTCATGTTCGCGTACGTTTTCACAGTGCGAAAAATGATGTAGAAAGAGTAATTGTTCACTACTGTGACAATTATTTGCCACTTGAAAAAGCCAAAACAATCGAAATGAAAAAAATTGGTTCTGGACAAGTGGAAGATTATTGGGGCATTACGCTTGAAGCACCATTTCATCGTTTGAAATATACTTTTGAAGTAGTTGGCAAAGATGGAACTAGCGTGGTTGTTGGTGATCGTGCAATTAGTAGCGATGTTAGTGCAGCTGTAATGGAAGACGGCTCATATTTTAAGGTGCCGTATTGTCATGAAATTGATATGGTGAAAACACCAGAATGGGTTAAAAATACTGTTTGGTATCAAATCTTTCCTGAGCGCTTTGCTAATGGTGACAAGTCTAACGATCCTGAAAATGTTAAACCTTGGAATCCAGAAGATCATCCTGGTCGAGAAGACTTTTATGGCGGTGACTTGCAAGGAGTACTTGATCATTTAGATTACCTTAAGAAATTAGGCGTTAATGGTTTATACTTCTGTCCAATTTTTAAAGCTGCTTCTAATCATAAATACGATACAATTGACTACTTCCAAGTTGATCCTGCTTTTGGTGATAAGGACCTCTTTGCTAAATTAGTCGATGAAGCTCATGCTCGCGGGATGAAAGTTATGCTTGATGCCGTCTTTAACCATTTGGGTGATAAATCCATGCAATGGCAAGATGTAATTAAGAATGGAGAAAATTCGCGCTTTGCCGATTGGTTCCACATTAATGAATACCCAGTTGAACCTTACCGCGATCCATTAAAAGGAGAAGGTAAGCCGCAATTCGATACTTTTGCTTTTGAAAAGCATATGCCTAAGTTAAATACTGCTAATCCAGAAGTTCAAGACTTCTTACTTGAAATTGCAACTTACTGGGTTAAATACTTTGATATTGATGCTTGGCGTTTAGACGTAGCTAATGAAGTTGACCATCATTTTTGGAAGAAGTTCAAGAAGGCTTTAGTTGCGATTAAACCTGATTTCTATATTGTGGGTGAAATTTGGCATTCAGCTAGACCTTGGCTTAATGGTGATGAATTTAGCGGCGTAATGAATTATCCATATACGCTGCAAATTGAAGATCATTTCTTCAAGCATAAGTTGTCAGCTCAAGAGTTGGCTGATCGTTTGACAGACCAATTAATGAAGTATCGCGATGAAACTAACGCAGCGATGATGAATATGCTTGATTCACATGATACCGCACGTATTTTAACAGTTGCTAATGGTGATCAAATACTGGCATTGCAGGCTTTAGCTTTTGAATTTATGCAAAAAGGCTGTCCATGTATTTATTACGGTACAGAAATGGGAATGGCAGGCGGGAATGATCCAGATTGCCGTAAGCCAATGGATTGGTCAAAAGAAGATGGACCGGTTTGGCAAAAAGTACACCAATTGATTGAATTTCGCTTGCAACATGATGAAACTTTGGGAAGTGGCAGAATTAAGTTACGCGTAACAGAAAATGGCTTACTTGAAGTCGTCCGCGAAGGCCAAGAAAGCATTTATGCTTACTTCAACACAACCGATCATCCAATTGAACTTGATTGCAATAGCGCTTTTAGTCAAGAGTATGAGAATAAACAGTTAGCTCCAAAGGGCTTTGCAATAAGTGTTCGCTAAAAGTTACTTTTTATAAGTAAAGAAAAGAAGGCAGATTAAGCTCTGTCTTCTTTTTCTATTATTTAATCTTGATACCGGTAACAGCAGATTTGATATTGTAAACCACTTTCAATTCAAGGATAATGAAAGCGCGAACAAAAGAACACCTCAAATTTTGCGGGAGAGAGATTTATATGAAACGAATTTTTGAAATTGATCCTTGGAAAGTTGTTACTTATAACTTCAATCCTGAAGCTAAAAGATTGCAAGAAAGTATGACTGCAATCGGAAATGACTACATGGGTATGAGAGGCAACTTTGAAGAAGGCTATTCAGGTGACAGCTTACAAGGAACTTACCTTGCTGGTGTATGGTTCCCTGACAAGACTGTTGTTGGTTGGTGGAAGAACGGCTATCCAAAGTACTTTGGTAAAACTCCTAACGCTCCAAGCTTTATCGGCATTGGTATTACAGTAAATGGTGAAAAGATTGACTTAGCCAAAGTTAAGTTTAGCGATTTCTACCTTTCACTTGATATGCATCAAGGTCTTCTTTCAAGAAGTTTTGTTTATGAAGGCAAAGATGTGAAGGTTAAGTTTGAATTTGAACGCTTCCTTCATATTGTTCAAAAAGAAGCTGCTTTAATTAAAGTTAAGGCAACTGTACTTGAAGGCCATGCAAAAATTGACTTTGATTCTACTTTAGACGGAACAGTTGTTAATGAAGACAGCAACTACGATGAACGCTTCTGGGTGCCACTTGGTGAAGACAAAAAAGCAAGAACCATTCAAGTCAAAACTAAGCCAAATCCATATGATGTTCCACAATTCACTGTTTTACTTAAAGAATCATTGCGTCATAACGGTGAAATTGTCCAAGGTGAAGTTTCAACTGAAGAAGCTAAATTAAGTGAAAAACTTTCAATTGAATTAGATCAAGATCAAAGCTACGAACTTGAAAAAGATGTCATTGTTGTAACCAGCCGTGATGTTGAAGAAAAAGATCAAGCAAATATTGCTGCAGATCTAATGAAGAAATTACAATCTGAGAGCTTTGATGAAAACTTGGCTGATCATACAGCTACTTGGGAAAAGCGTTGGGAAACAAGTGATGTAGTTATCGCTGGCGATGATGCTGCTCAACAAGGTATTCGCTTTAATATTTGTCAATTGTTCATGACTTACTACGGTGAAGATAAGCGCTTGAATGTTGGACCAAAGGGCTTTACCGGAGAGAAGTACGGCGGTGCTACTTATTGGGACACTGAAGCTTATATTGTTCCAATGTACTTAGCAGTAACCAAGCCAAGTGTAACTAGAGCATTGCTCCAATATCGTCACGATCAATTGCCAGGTGCATACCATAACGCTAAAGAACAGGGCTTACCAGGTGCATTATTCCCAATGGTTACTTTCAATGGTATTGAATGCCACAACGAATGGGAAATTACATTTGAAGAAATCCACAGAAACGCTGATATTCCACACGCAATTGCTATGTACACTGAATACACTGGTGATGATTCATACGTTAAAGATGAAGGTATGGACGTTTTAGTTGGTACAGCAAGATTCTGGGCAGCTAGAGTTCACTGGTCCAAGTGGCGTAACAAGTATGTAATGCACGGTGTTACTGGTCCTAACGAATATGAAAACAACGTTAACAACAACTGGTTCACCAGCATGATGGCTCAATGGCTTCTTAAGTACACTTTAGAGCGTTTGCCATTAGCTACTAAAGAAGCTCAAGAAAGAGTTCACGTCAGCGAAGAAGAAAAAGGGAAATGGCAAGACATTGTTGATAAGATCTACTTGCCAGAAGATAAAGATCTTGGCATTTTCTTACAACAAGATGATTTCTTAGATAAAGATATTCGTCCAGTTAGTGAAATTGAAGATCAGCGTCCAATCAACCAACATTGGTCATGGGACAAGATCCTTCGCTCACCATTTATTAAACAAGCAGATGTATTGCAAGGTATCTACTTCTTCCCAGACAGATTTACTAAAGAACAAAAGGAAAAGAACTTTGACTTCTATGAACCATTGACAGTTCATGAAAGTTCACTTTCACCAAGTATTCACTCAATTTTAGCTGCAGAACTTGGCAAACAAAAGAAGGCTGTTGAACTTTACCAAAGAACTGCACGTCTTGACCTTGATAACTACAACAATGATACAGTTGATGGTTTGCACATCACTTCAATGAGTGGTTCATGGTTAGCAATTGTTCAAGGCTTTGCAGGAATGCGTTATGACCATGATCAATTGAAGTTCACTCCATTTATTCCAGAAGATTGGGATAAATACAGCTTCAAGATTAACTATCGTGGCCGTTTGATTGAAGTTTATGTAGATCACGAAGAAACAAAGATTATTTTAATTTCTGGCGATGACTTGGATGTTGTAGTTAGAGATAAGAAACTTGCTCTTAAAGAAGGTGAAACTCAAAATGCTTAAAGGATTATTATTTGACCTTGATGGGGTTTTAACTAACTCAGCTAAGTTTCACCTTACTGCGTGGAACAATTTAGCTAAAGAATTAGGCATTACTTTAACTGATGATCAACTTGATTCATTACGTGGTATTTCAAGAATGGATTCACTTAATCTGATTTTGAAATATGGTGGTCAAGAAGATAAGTATTCTGAAGCAGAAAAGGAAAAGTTTGCTGCAGAAAAGAATGCTAAGTTCGTAGAACAAGTTGAAACTATGACACCAAAGGATATCTTGCCTGGTATTCCAGAATTGCTTGCTGATGCTAAAAAGCAAAACTTGAAGATGGTAATTGCTTCAGCTTCAAAGAATGCACCTAAGATCTTAACTAGATTAGGCATTATGGATGAATTTGATGGCATTGTTGATCCATCAACTCTTCATCACGGTAAGCCAGATCCTGAGATTTATATTAAAGCTCAAGAAATTGCAGGCTTAAAGGCTGATGAAGTAATCGGCTTTGAAGATGCTAAGGCTGGTGTTGAAGCAATCAAGGCAGCAGGTCAATTTGCTGTAGGAATTGGCAATAAAGAACTTTTACATGAAGCAGATTACATTGTTGCTTCAACTGCTGATTTAAAACTTAGTGAAATTGAAAAAGTTTTTAATGAGAAATAATTAAAGAGAGTAGGGAAAACAATGGTTGAAGTTGATTTAAACCATATTTATAAAAAATATGCAGGTAACGACAGATATTCTGTAAACGACTTTGACTTGCACATCAAAGATAAGGAATTCATCGTTTTCGTTGGTCCATCTGGTTGTGGTAAGTCAACTACCTTGAGAATGGTTGCAGGTTTGGAAGACATTAGTAAGGGTACTTTGGAAATCGATCATAAAGTAGTGAACGATGTTGCTCCAAAAGACCGTCACATTGCGATGGTATTCCAGAACTATGCTTTGTATCCACACATGACCATTTATGACAACATGGCCTTTGGGTTGAAGTTGCGTCACACACCTAAAGATGAAATTGATAAAAAGGTGAAGAAAGCAGCTAAAATGTTAGGCCTTGAAGACTACTTGGATAAAAAACCAGGTGCCTTGTCCGGTGGTCAAAGACAGCGTGTTGCATTAGGACGTGCGATCGTTCGTGAAGCACCTATCTTCTTAATGGACGAACCTTTGTCAAACTTGGATGCTAAGTTGCGTGTTGTAATGCGTACCGAAATTGCTAAATTGCACCAAGACTTGGGTACTACTACTATTTATGTTACCCACGACCAGACTGAAGCGATGACTTTAGCAGATAGAGTTGTTGTTATGTCTGTTGGTAAAGTTGAGCAAATCGGTTCACCACTTGAGGTTTACAACAAGCCAGTTAATATGTTCGTTGCCGGCTTCATTGGTTCTCCTCAAATGAACTTCTTTAATGTTCACTACAAGGATGGTCGAATTTCCGATGGCAAAGGTTTGAATATTGGTATTCCTGAAGGTAAAGCAAAATTGCTTGAAGAAAAGGGCTACAACGATAAGGACTTAGTCTTCGGCATTCGTCCAGAAGATATTCACTCAGAAGAAGCATTCACGGAAACTTGGCCAGATTCAGTTATTGAATCAAAGGTTGTTGTTTCAGAACTTTTGGGTGCCACTATTCAACTTCACCAAGAAGTTGATGGTACTGAATTCACTGCAATTGTAAATGCACGTGATTATCACAAGCCTGGCGATAAAGTTAAGATGGGCTTTGATGTTAACAAGGCTCACTTCTTTGACAAGGATTCAACCAAGGTTATTGTTAATTAATTGTACTTAAAAGACGAAGTGCAAAATTTTAATTAAGCTTACAACTATATGTAGCAAAGGCTACTGTTGTTAAGAATTGTTTATTGTTTTGATTTTTTAGGAGGAAAAGTCATGAAGATTTGGAAAAAGATGGTTTTAGGTAGTACTGCTGTTCTTGCTGCATTGTCACTTGCAGCTTGTTCAAACGGCTCATCAAATTCATCATCAAGTAGCAGTTCAAATAAGAAGGCTAACTTAACTCTCTGGGTAGATACTGAACAAGTTCCTTACTACAAGCAAATTGCTAAGGACTTTACTAAGAAGAACAAGAATATCAAGGTTCGTGTTGTTCAAAGTCCTAACGGTTCAGCAAATGCTAAGACTGATGTTGCTAAGGACCCATCAAAGGCTGCAGATGTATTTGAAGTTCCTAACGACCAATTAGGTCAAATGGCTGAAGCTGGTTACATTAACCCACTTTCACCATCAGCAACTAAAGATATCAAGGCTAACTACATTGATGTTGCTGCAAAAGGTGTAACTTGGAAGGGCAAGATTTATGCATTCCCATATGCACAACAAGCACAAACTATTTACTACAACAAGTCCAAGCTTTCAGCTAACGACGTTAAGGATTGGAAGACTTTAACTTCTAAGGGTGTTGTAGCTACTGACTTTACTAACGCTTACGTAATGTGGCCAGTAATGTTCTCAGCAGGCACTAAGTTATTTGGTGACAATGGTGAAGAGCTTAAAGGTTCAACCTTCAATTCACAAAATGGTGTTAATGCTTTGAAGTGGTACGCAGCTCAAAAGAAGAATAAGGGCGTAATGCAAACTTCAAACGCTTTGAACCAATTGAACAAGGGTAATGCACAAGCTGTCCTTGATGGTCCTTGGAACGCTGCTAACATCAAGAAGATTTTGGGTAAGAACTTCGCAGTTGCTAAGTATCCTAAGATTGAAGTTGGTGGTAAGAGCGTACAAATGAAAGCATTCCTCGGTATTGAAGGCTTCGCTGTTAATTCCAACACCAAGAACGCTAAGGCTGCTTCAGAATTAGCTGCTTACATTACTAACAAGAAATCACAATTAATTGCTCACAAGAATGCTGGTCAAATCCCAGTATTGGAGTCAGCTGTAAATTCAAGTGCTGTTAAGAGCGATCCAGTTGCTGAAGCTGTAATCGAAATGGCTAAACCAGGTAACTCAGTATTACAACCTAAGCTTCCACAAATGGCTGCATTCTGGAACGATGCAGCTCCACTTATTAGTGGTACTTACGATGGTAAGATTAAGCCAGCACAATACAAGGCACAACTTACTAACCTCGCTAAGAACATTGAAAAGAAATAATTTGCTAAAAGCGTAAGCAATGGGTTGGGCAAAAAAACGAATTGTCCAACCTTTTTGCCTAAGAAGGGGAGAAGCTATGTTTCTAAAGAAAAAGCATGTAGCTCCTAAAGCAACATATCGTGAGGTTTGGTCAAAAGGTGACGCTGCTACCAAGTTATCATTTTTCTTGATGGGTAGTAACGCCTTGGCTAACAAGCAATGGGTAAAAGGTATATCACTTTTGCTTTCAGAAATTGTCTTTATTGCTTGGTTTGTCCTCAGCGGTATTCCTACTTTAGGTATATTAGGTACATTAGGGTCTGTTAAAACCAAAAAAGTTGTTTATGATGCTGCACAAGGTGTTTATGTAACTAAGCAGCCGTCAAATTCAGTTTTGATTTTGTTATTCGGAGTGTTAGCTTTAATCATCTGTATTGTGATGATTTATCTATATATCGTAAACTTACGCTCAACAAGACACAATTATATCTTGAAGCGTGATGGGGAGCACATTCCAACTAACGTTGAAGAACTCAAGAGCTTGCTTGACCCACGTTTGCACGTAACTTTAATGGTTATCCCATTATTGGGAATCTTGTTCTTTACTATTTTGCCAACGGTCTTCATGATTTCAATGGCATTCACCAACTATGATCGTCAACACCCAATTGCCTTTTCTTGGATAGGGTTCAAGGCTTTCGGTAATGTTTTGAGTGGTGACTTGGCTGGTACTTTCTTCCCAGTTTTGGGTTGGACTTTGATTTGGGCTGTAGCAGCTACTGCAACTACTTTCTTCTTTGGAGTCTTACTTGCACTTTTAATTGAATCAAAAGGCATTAAGCATAAGGGCTTTTGGAGAACCATCTTTGTAATTGTTTGGGCTGTCCCACAATTCGTATCACTTTTGATGATGGCTCAATTCTTAGATTACCAGGGTGCTTTAAACAACATCTTGATGAATTTGCACTGGATTAGCTTACCAATTCACTTTATTGATAACCAAGCTTCTCCATTAGTTGCTAGAATCACAGTTATTATTGTTAACATGTGGATTGGTATTCCAGTTTCTATGCTTGTTTCAACTGCGATTATTCAAAACTTACCACAAGATCAAATTGAAGCTGCCAAGATTGATGGTTCAAATGCTGCACAAATTTTCCGTTCAATCACTTTCCCTCAGATCTTATTTGTAATGGCACCTTCACTTATTCAGCAATTTATTGGTAATATCAATAACTTCAACGTTATCTTCCTGCTAACAGGTGGTGCACCAATGAATAGTAAATATAACGGTGCCGGTTCAACCGACTTGCTGGTAACGTGGTTATATAACTTGACCTTTGGGCAGGAACAGCGTTATAACGCAGCAGCCGTATTAGGTATCTTAATCTTTATTATTAGTGCAACTGTATCGCTAATTGCATATAGACGTACTAATGCATTCAAGGAGGGCTAGAAGACATGAAGTCATATTCAAATCAAAGACGGCTCTCATTAATCTTTCGGTATATTCTATTAATTGTTTTAGCAATTCTTTGGATTTTGCCGATTGTTTGGATCGTCTTAGCAAGTTTTTCATTCAATGATACTGGATTCGTTTCGACTTTCTGGCCGGAAAAATTCACGTTGCAAAACTATATCGGGATCTTTACTAATTCCCAATACCCATTTGGCAATTGGATTATTAATACTTTGATTATTTCATTGCTTTCAATGGTAATTTCAACATTCTTAACTATTTCAGTTGCTTATGTTTTGTCAAGACTTCGCTTTGCATTTAGAAAGCCATTCTTACAAATTGCTTTGGTATTAGGAATGTTCCCAGGCTTCATGTCAATGATCGCTTTGTACTACATCTTAAAAGGTCTTAACATGTTGAACCTCTTCGGTTTGTTACTTGTTTATGTAGGTGGTGCAGGTTTAGGATTCTACGTTGCCAAGGGATTCTTCGATACAATTCCTCGGTCAATTGATGAAGCTGCAGAAATTGATGGTGCTACCAAGTGGCAAGTATTTGTACACATTGGTTTGCCACTTTCAAAGCCAATGATTGTATATACTGCTTTGACAGCTTTCATTGCACCATGGACAGACTTCATTTTCTCAGGTATTATTCTCTCAACTTCAGGAAATGCGAAGACATACACCATTGCTTATGGTTTGTACAACATGGTACACACAGCCAAAGGTAACGCAACTGCATACTTTGCTCAATTCGTTGCAGGATGTGTAATCATTGCCATTCCTATTACTATCTTGTTCGTATTCATGCAGAAGTTCTATGTTAACGGAATTACTGCAGGTGCTGACAAGGGTTAGTATCCAAATTGCTTATGCTAAAAAATGCTCTATCTTTTGTGATAGAGCATTTTTTGTATAATTAAAGAATTAAATTTAATCTAATTACGATTAGTCTAATCATAATTAGGCTAAAATAAATGGATTTCCTTATGAAGAATTTTTTGATTAAAAATCGTGAATTAATCAAAATTATTTTGGACTAAACCAACATAACACATGCCTTGGTGTTAAAATATAAATAGTAAGAAACTACGTGTTTTCAGGGATATATGATAATGAAAAATATAAAAATAATTCAAGGCGATATTACTAAAATGAAGGCAGATGCCATTGTTAATGCTGCTAATAATTCACTGCTTGGTGGTGGCGGCGTTGATGGTGCTATTCATAAAGGGGCGGGGCCCCGTCTGCTTGAAGAATGTATGACTTTGCATGGCTGCCCAACTGGTGAAGCTAGAATAACTAGAGGATATAACTTGCCAGCAGATTACGTAATTCATACTGTTGGTCCTGTTTATGCTGGTAAGACAAGCGATGCACATATGCTTGCATCTTGTTATTACAATTCATTGACTTTAGCTAAAGAAAAAGGATTGCATAGTGTGATTTTTTCAGCTATTTCAACTGGAGTATATGGATATCCTGCAGAAGCTGCTACAGAAGTTGCAATTAAGACAATTCGCAAATGGCAAAACGACAATCCAGATTATGAAATGGATATTGCTTTATGTGCTTATGATAATCGCATGTATCGCATTTATGAAAAGATGGTAGCGTAGAAAGAATATCTTTGTTGATTACTCTAAGGTTAGGAAAAACTTTATAACGTTTTTTCCTAGCTTTTTTCTTAACATTAAAAGTAGTACATAATATTTTTTATTTATGGAGAGAAAAATGCATTTATTAATTATTAGACATGGTGAAAGTGACGGTGATATTTTAAAAAGATGTGAAGGACGAGCGGATTATGAATTAACTGCTAGGGGACAAATTCAAGTTGAAAATACAAGTCAGTATTTGAATGAGCATTATAACATTACTAAAATATACAGCAGCCCATTAAAGCGTGCGTATCAAACTGCAAAAATTTTACAAAATGGGCAACCACTAATTTTAGACGATAATTTGATGGAATTTAATAATGGACTTAGGGCGGGATTGCCTTATTCAGAAGCGTATCGGAAGTATCCTCAGGTAAATGTTGCAATTCATGAAGCAAAGTATAATCAGGAAAGTTTATTAGAATTTAGATATTGAGCTGATTTTGTTTTATCAAAAATTATGTCTGAGAATGATACAAATAAAACTATTGCTGTTGTGGCACATGGTGGAATAATCAACCAGCTTTTTCATAGTTTTTTGAGATTACCTGTAGATAGTGACTTATTCTTTCAAACTAATGATGCTTGCTTTCATGAATGGCAAGTAAATGAAAGTTCAAAAACGATTGTAAAAACTAATTTTTCAGTTTTAGAAAATAATAAGATATAAGAAAGTGTCGGGGGGAAAAGTCATTTGTTAGTCAATTTTAGAAAAATAAAAATACTGATACATCAACGTTTTTCGACATTGAATATCAGTATTTTTTGTCCAAAAAGAGTTTTTCCCGGATTCGTTTTATCTATCTCTATAAGAAATACCCCAAGCAAAAATCAAAACTAAGATAAAATTGATTAATAATGTAAATCCAGTTACCCAAAATACTGTTGCATAATTTGAAAAACCAGAAATAGTCGAACCCATCAGTGAGCCTAAAACCGCACCAATTGCTTGAAATGATTGATTATAACTGAAAATTCGGCCAAAGGAACTTGATGGCG
>NZ_DICZ01000001.1:0-7160 GCF_002417895.1 Lactobacillus sp. UBA5813 | reverse complement strand
ACACAAACTATTTTACAGTCTCCATCATTTATTTTAGCAAGAAAGATTTGAATATCTTTGTCGAAATTAGGATCAAATACATGCTTTTTTGGCATTTTATCATTAATAAAATTTAAGATGTTGATCATTCGTATAGGCGACGGACGACTATTTTTAAAATACGACTTGAAGGAAGAAAGTATAGATGGATTATCCTCATATTCATCATAATATTCTGCAAAAAAGTCAAATTGTGATAGTTTAGTCCCCGTTTTCTTTTCAATGTTAGTAATAGCTTCTTTAATTACTTGAGAAAAATTATTGGGAAAATAGGGTAACTTATTTATTAAAGAATTGTTTTGATTAAGCTGTTTTAATTTATGTGGATTGGTTTCTTTTAATATATTAAGTTCGGTTTTAATTGTGTGTTTATACATTTGAATCATATCTTTTGGATCATTAATTATTTTTATCTCCTCAAATTAGGGCTGATTAAATAAATTATAAAGCAAGAATTGGAAAAGTATTGAAAAGCGTAATTTATCGAAAATATGAATTATAAGTGTATAGGGGTACGACACCCATTACACTGACTCCCAATATAAATCTTGTTTTAATAAACATTGAGGCGAGGTTAGAAAGGGTTATCGCTTCAATAAATTAAAACCCTAGATTAAATAGGAGGGCATTATGCCATTAAATTTAATTCCTTTTGCTAACAATGGCGTTAAAGGTGCTTTAGACAAAATGCAACTTGCTATGTTAAAGCAACGCAAGGTAATTGCACAAAATGTAAAAGATAAAGATTATTATACTTTAACATTTGCTGTAATCGCAGATGGAAATCAGTATAGTAAGTCTGACGGAGAAGTCTTGAAAGAGCCTAATTTGGGCGAGACATTCAACGTTCGAATTAATCAAGAGAATATGCCATCAATACATGGGATGATTCCAAATGTTAAATTGGTTAATCCAGTTTGTCATGCCATTTATGCTACTAATTCTGAGGGGAGTACATTTGCAAACATCAATTGTAGTATTAGTGCAGATAATGTGATTTTTCCTCAAGGGGTTCAAAAATCAAGAGATCAAGGTAGTAGATAATGCGTGAGTATAATAAAAGGCAAGCACCATCTCCTAATGGATGGAATAATCGTATATTGTTACCGATACTTGGAATATTTTTTGTTTTTGCAGGGTTCATATTAAAAATTCTATCCTTTAATATTCCTTGGTTTGCGTTAGTAATTGATTTGATCGCAAAATGGATCATAGTTGTAGGTATTGTTTGTATGATACCTAGCGCTTGGCGTTGGCTCATTAGAGCTCAAAATGATTTAAAACAATCAAATACTAAGTATGATTTATCTGCTCTAAGAAGTTATAAATTTGAACAAAAATTGTATTCTATGAGAATTTTTGAAAAAGATTCTCATGATTGCAATAAAATTAGATTACCTCAAGTTGTAATCACTGATTATGGCTTTAAATTAACAGCAATTGGAAATTTGAGAAAACAAATGTTAGATGATGACACAATTGGAGATTTTAATTCTTTTTTAGCTTTAAATAATGCCAAATGTGCTATTCAATCAGCATATTATCGTGATGGGTATGTACATTATATTGTTAGACACGCTATTGAAAAGGATAGGCTGCATTTCTAATGTATTATTCTGTGCATATTACTAAATCAATAAAGTGGAATATTGCGGACCATATTTCTGCATTAATCACTGGGGCAAGAGGTTCAGGCAAAAGCTTCTTGCTCTTATCTTTAATAGTAATGTTAGCAACGTTACCTCAAAAGCAAAATGATTTACTTGGTACATCGATGATACCAACTCAGATTTTTGCAATTGATTTAAAGAACTCAGATGTTGCAAGATTAAAAATGCTACTACCATCAAATCGAGTGGCTCATACTAAGAGCGATGCTCTAAAGATACTTGAAAGATTTGTTGGTTTTATGAAGCAACAACTGGAATTTATTCAGAATGAGACCTCATTTGGATCTACAGCTAAATCATTAGGGATGCCTGCTTATTATTTAATTATTGACGAGTGGTCTGCGACTAGTGCGGTTTTTAATGATGCAGTAACTAAAGAAGATAAGATTCAAAAATTTAAATGGTTCAATCTCATGCATGAATTAATGATGCTTAATCGGCAAGCACTATTTGGCGTAATCATTGCAACGCAACAAGCAACGGTTACAAATTCAGGACTGTCAACAGCAATACAAGAAGAAGTTGGACTTAAAGTCCATATGGGGAATGCTACTAGTGAAGCTTATAGATTAACCTTTGGAAATGACTTGAAAATCCCAAATGAGTATTTAGATGTAGGTGAAGGGATGCTATGGCTTGAAGGTCACAATTTGGATTGGGCCACACCTTTTGCAGCTCCTTATATAGACACTGATAATTTTTGGAATATTCTTCAACAAGCTTTGGTAAATCAGAGCGATGAAAAATATTTAAAGTTATGTACTAGATAATTGTATTGGGTGTGGTCATCATGGCCTTCGGTCTGTGCCACACCAGAAGCCAGTCACGTAGTGGCTGGCTTCTATATTAACTTGATTAATCTAACACAAGAGNNGACACAGATATGTAGTTCTTGAAACTGGTGAAATCAAGAATATGAATCAAGAGTCTGAAAAAAGAACTGATAATCTTGATAGTGTAAGAAGAACTATGAAAAGACTTAGACGATTAATTGGAGCAAATTTTGTTTCCAACAAAATTAATCGAAAAGATCAACTTTGGATTACTTTGACTTATCGAGAAGATGTCAATGCAACTGATAAAAATAGTCCTGAGATTGTGTATAAAGACTTTAAGCGATTTATTCGTAAATTAAGGGAAAAATATAATTCTACAATTGAGTATATTGCAGTACTTGAGCCACAAGCCTCTGGTAGATGGCATCTTCATGTGTTGATGAAAACTATGAATAATTCTAAATTATATATTCCTAATTCGGATATAGAAAAACTATGGGGAAAAGGCTTTACTTCTACCAAACGCTTAAAAAATTCGGATAATGTTTCAGCGTATGTTATGGCGTATGTTTCAAACATAGAAATTGATTTAAAAAGTTCTGATAAAGGTAAAGCAATTTCAAAAAAAAGTAATAAAAGGTGGGCGACTATCGTTTTACCCCAAAGGAATTAGAATTTATAGAAGATCAAGAAATTTAGTTGATCCCAAGATTCAAAAAGGACAAAAACGAGAAGTATTATCGCTAAAAGCAAGAGAAAAGCTACATAAACCCAAAGTTTATATTCGTAATCTTAAGAATAGATATGGTAAACAAATAAAGATTAAAACGGAATTTTATACCAAAAGGGAAAAGACTTATGGAAAAAATGATTAACTATAAAGATTTGTTAGCCATGGGTTTTCCTCAAAATCAAGCACGAAGAATTATTAGACTTGCTAAAGAAAACCTAGTAAAAGAAGGCTATGGGTTTTATAATGGTAGACGCGTGGGTTTAGTGCCTACAAGTGCTATTAATAGGGTTTTAGCTCTTCCCAATAAGGAAGGAGACCATATTGATGGTAAAAACTAAATATGCCAATGTCTATAAAGATTCAAAGGGAAAATACTATTATAATGTTTTTCTAGGAAGAGATTCCAAAGGAAAACAAGTATTTAAGAAAGGAAGAAGGGATGCTTTAGGGCATCCCTTTACTTCTGGCCGTGAAGCATCTATAGAAGCACGAAGAATTAAGCAATTATATTTGAATGTTGATTTGAACGATATCAGTTATGCACGATTTATGAAAGAACGTTTCATGCCTAAATACAAGGGAGACGTTGAAGCAAGCACTTATGATACTCATTCAAGAATGTTTTTTAAAGCTGTTGATTTCTTTGCTGATGAAAGGCTAAAAGACATTTCTGTAGCTGAATGTGAAAAATATCGAACTTGGCTTTTGACTGAATCAGGTTATTCTCAAAGTTATGTCAGTCTTATTTATACGTCATTTAGACAAAGTTTGGACTACGCCGTAGAAATAAACCTAATAACTATTAATCCCTCTATGAAGACTAAAGCAGTGCCTAAAGGAAAAGGAATTGAAAAATATTGGACTAAAGAAGAATTTGAAAAAGTTCTTGCTTGTATTAATACTGATTCATTCTATGAAAATCTAATCTATGTTACATTCCTTTTCTACTATAGAATTGGTTGTCGTGTATCAGAAGGTTTTGCTCTAAAATGGTCTGATATTGATTTAACCAATGGACGTGTAAGAATTTTTCATAATTTGCATTATAAAAATAAACTTGAGTATGAAATCAAACCTTATACCAAGACTAATGCTGGTAAAAGGACAGTTACGATTGATGATGAGTTACTGCAGGTTTTAAAAGATTGGAAGAAACGCCAGAAAAAGCATGGAGTAACAGATTTCGTATTGAGTTATGATAATTGTCCTACTAATAGATCTACACTTAGTACCTGGCTTAAAAGATATGCTAAGTTAGCTGGAGTAGCTAGAATAGATGGACGAGGCTTAAGGCATTCAAATGCTTCTTATTTAATTGCTGAAATGGGTGCGGATGTTTTAACGGTAGCACATAGATTGGGACATAAATCACCAACTGTGACTTTACAATATTATGCTCATATGTTTCCTGATAATGATTTGGAGATCGCTTCAAGAATGGAAGGAAGCATGAACATTACACCGGCTAAAAAATCCTTAGTTGAATTCAATGGTAATCAAAATATAAGTGGGAATGCTATTGTTAGTATGCCAAAAGTTTGCCAAAACAAAGAAAAAGCCGTGTAATCGTTGATATAAAAGGAACGTCTCTTATTCTAAGGGAAGCCTTCAGGGCAATTGCCGATGATGTTCATGCCTACTTAATGGTTGATATGGCCCACATCGCCGGCTTGGTTGCTACAGGTGCTCATCCAAGTCCGCTTCCTTACGCCGACGTTGTAACGACAACAACGCACAAAACTTTGCGTGGCCCTCGTGGTGGGATGATTTTGTCCAACAACCTTGAATTGGGCAAAAAAATAAATTCCGCTGTTTTCCCAGGCACACAAGGCGGACCGCTCGAGCATGTGATTGCTGCCAAAGCCCAGGCTTTTTACGAAGATCTGCAGCCGCAATTTACCGATTATATTAATCAAGTAGTAAAGAACGCGGCCGCAATGGCTGATGAATTTACCAAAAATGGTGCAAATATTCGCGTCGTTTTCCGGTGGCACCGATAACCACTTGATGATTATTGACATCACGAAAACTGGTTTAACCGGTAAAGATGCCCAAAACTTGCTGGATTCCGTTAATATTACGACTAATAAAGAATCAATCCCTGGGGATAAACGCAGTCCATTTGTAACCAGTGGCTTGCGTTTAGGGACTCCAGCAATTACCAGCCGGGGTTTTAGCGAAAAAGATGCCCGTGAAGTTGCCGATCTGATCTCTAAGATTTTAAACAATTCTACGGACGAAGCAACCATTGCAGAAGTTAAAAAAGCAGTTCAAGAGTTAACTGCTAAGCATCCAATTAATTAGTTGGCAGGAATAGAGAATAGTGAAAAAACATCAATTACATCAAATAAGTCTTTTTTCAGCTGTCATGCTGGCCCTTAATTCACTGATTGGTTCAGGCTGGCTGTTTGGCTCAGGCTCTGCTGCTAGAATTGCTGGCCCAGCAGCTATTTTATCGTGGGTTCTAGGAGCAATTATTATTATTGCGATTGCGTTAACCTACATTGAACTCGGGTCAATGTTTCCGGAAAGCGGTGGAATGAGCCGTTATGCCCAATACAGTCATGGGCCATTGCTTGGCTTTATTGCAGCCTGGGCCAACTGGATTTCATTGGTAACTTTGGTTCCGATGGAGGCCGTTGCCGCAGTGCAATATATGTCATCTTGGCCGTGGCCCTGGGCTAATTGGACGAAGAATTTTATGCATCAAGGCAATATCACTACTAGTGGTTTGGCCGTGGTATTTGCGTTTATGGTAATTTTTACCTTAATCAATTATTGGTCTGTCAAAATTATGACGCACTTTACCAATTTGATTTCGGTTTTTAAAATTGTACTGCCAACTTTGACGATTATTACTTTAATTTGCAGTGGCTTTCATGCGCAGAACTTTGGCACCAGTTTGCACGGCTTCATGCCATATGGCAGCCGGTCAATTTTCGAAGCTACCTCAGTTTCAGGGATCATTATGTCTTATGATGCCTTTCAAACAGTAATTAATATGGGTGGCGAAATAAAAAATCCACGCAAAAACATTGTGCGTGGGGTTTTAATTTCAATGCTGATTACGGCAGCGATCTATATCATGCTGCAAGTGACCTTTATCGGCGCAATTGATCCGAGTTCTTTGGCAAAATCCGGCTGGCATGGCATCAACTTTAACTCGCCATTTGCTGATTTAGCTATTTTGCTCGGCATTAACTGGCTGGTTATTTTGCTCTACTTAGGTGCATTCGTGTCGCCGTTTGGGGCGGGAGTAGCCTTTGTTGCTACCGCTTCGAGAGCTTTGGCAGCAATGACGCATACCAAGCACTTGCCGAAGTGGCTAGGAAGATTGAATCAAAAATACATGATTCCACGTTTTGCGATGGTTACCAATTTGCTTTTGGCAATGATTTTAGTCAGCGTTTTTCGCAACTGGAATTTACTGGCAACTGTGATCGCGTCTTCAACCTTGATTGCTTATTTAACAGGGCCAGTCACCGTGATTTCATTAAGAAAAATTGCACCGCAATTGCAGCGTCCGTTTAAACCAAACTATATGAAATTTTTAGCGCCGCTAGCTTTTGTGCTAACCAGCTTGGCAATCTACTGGTCAATGTGGCCAACCACGATTCAAGTAATTTTTGTCATTGCTCTTGGCTTGCCAGTTTATATTTATTATGAATTAAAGTATCAAAAATCCGATTTGCATGAACAATTGCAGCATGCTTGGTGGATTATCGTTTATTTAGTCGGCATGTCACTTATGTCATACTGCGGCAGCAGCGGATTTGGCGGGCAAGACTGGATAAAATATCCTTGGGACTTCGTACTCATCATCGTAGTTTCTTTGCTGTTCTATTATTGGGGCATTCATACCAGTAAAAATAAGCCAGATCCAGCAGCTGTTAAAATTAACCAAAAAACGCAATAAAAAGGGCTCTTTGTCAAATCCTGTTG
>NZ_DICZ01000034.1:0-18905 GCF_002417895.1 Lactobacillus sp. UBA5813 | reverse complement strand
CTATACCCAAAAGTATCGGGCGGCGGTATCAGGGATAAAACAGGTTTAACGGCAAAGCTTAAGTGAAAGGCCGTGTTGAATGGCGCACAGTCAAGCTATTCCAATGGCTCGCTAGCAGGCTTAAACCGCAAGATGAAACAAATTGAGCGAACTGCCTTTGGTTATTCTGATTTTATTAATCTCTTAACAAGAATCAGACTGGAAGAAAACAAAGTCAAAGAAAAAGGATCAAGCAATTTATTAATTGCTTGATCCTTAAACTTTGCTCTTCATCAACAGGAATTGACAAAGAGCCTTTAATCTTTAAATTTATTTTCAACTTTTATTGATAATTATCAGGATCAAATAAAAATAAACTGTCACTTAAATCTTGACCAGCTCTTGAAAAATCAATTGAGTAATGACCATTATCTCTTCTCGCTTGTAAATCTCGAGCATTATTTTCAAGTGCTTTAAGTCTTTCCCTTTCTGCTCTTTGATCGCGTTCACGATCCTTTTCAGACTTTTCATAGCCCATCTTGAGCAAAGCCATATCTTCTTTGTCTTCTGGTGTCAAAAAGCCCTTCTTGTTAACTTCTTTATAAACAGCCAACAATTGAGCAAACTGAGCGTGTTTATATTGCGCTAATGACTTTAAATCAGATCTGTGGAAAGCTGTACGTCTTTGACTTTTATGAAGCTTGTTTGGCAAGAAATAAGAGTGCAAATGGCCGCTCTTATATTCCTTCTGGCTAGTACCAAGGGTAAAGCCGTAAAAACGATCCAGAGCCCTAAATTTCTCCTTCTCGTTCATGTAAGGATTGGACTTGATATAGAAGACTGAATTAGTATCTTCGATGCTACTATCGTAATAAACGTCCTGTTGATTGTTCTTTTCAGGCACCCAAGTAAAGATATATGATTCTAATTTACGTCCTCTGACACCTTTACGATAGTTCTTGGTGATCTTAAAGTTCTGAAAGTTTGCACAAAGTTCCTCTTTACACAAAGTCAAAACTCTACGATCAATATCAGTTGGCCGATAAGATTTTGGAATTTGCAGACGTTTTCTGAAGTCGTCGATTTTATACTCTTTGCGTCCCACGGTTCTCCATTGCTTCAGCAAACGGAAAAGCTTGCGTGAGTAGTTAGAATGCAAACGAACATATTGGGTAATTGAGAAGCGTGTCCAGTGCTCCAAGTGGTTGAACAAGTACAAAAAGCTATCACTAACCTCAACACTGGTCTCTAAAGTATCAGTATCTACAACTGATCGTTTAAAGATGTTTTCCCGAATTTTGTTGGTGTGTCCGGTTTTTTCATCTTTTTCTTCTTTTGAGAGCTGAATTGTCAGTAATCTAGAGAAAGTTTCATCAACATTTTTAGCTATTTGCTTGTTGGAAATATGGCTATTATAGCCAACTTCACGCTTAATTTGATCAGGTGAAAGGGTAATTCTGTTACCGCCTTGATCCTTCACTTGCGCAGCAATAAGCCAAAATATATTGCTGTTAATTTCTGGCAAACTATCAATTGGTTCAAAAATAGGGTCATCATTAAATCGATTATCAATTTTTATGATTTTTTGAACTGGTCTTTTTCTTATTGACATCTTTGCTCACTCCAGTTAATGACTTTTATCAATTAAGACGTCGTTCCTTTTTATTTAGAGTTACTATATAGCAATTTCAGAGTACTCACAACAGTTTTGAGTAAATTTGCTCCATACGGCGTCACCCTTATTAAAATTCGTTCCATATGACGTCACTCTTATTTATTAGCTCCATATTGCGTCGTTTTTATATCTCCATGAAGCGTCACTCTTATTTAAATTAAATATTTTACCTCCACAAGACGTCACTTTTATTCAGACTAAAAAATCATCTCCATATGACGTCGCTGTTATTGTAAAATCAATATTTGACTACAAGATATAGTGTTTTTATAGCCTTTTCTGCGATCTTTTTAAGCTTTCATTCAAGATATTGTGGTTTAGAACAAAGTTTTAAGGTAAAAACAAAAAATACTCCATGAGATGTCACCCTTATTAAAATATATTCGACTTTTATAAAAGGTGACGCCGTATGGAGCAAAATCTAGAAATTAGCCATAAATACTATTAAAAACGCATTTTTCTACCTTTGACTTCATAATAAAAGCTCCATGGCGTGACACTCTTATTCCTGATGATACACCCGGTCTAGTGTTTACAAGATATCCGTAATTTCTTAAGAAAACTAAGTATTTACTACAATATCTAATGTCCATAAAGCGTCACCTTTATTCATTTAGAAGAAGCATATATTCCTTACTCCATAAGATGTCACTATTAATAGTAAAAATCTTTTAAAAGCCCTGTGGATAAGTATTCTCCACACAATGTCACTCTTATTAAAAACAGTGAAAAATCCACATCCATAGGACGTCACCCTTAACTCCACAATGAGTCGTTTAAGTAATCCACGATATGTCACTGTTATTAAAATTAGAATAAACGCCTGATGTATTAATGTTTTTGCCAGTTTTTCAGCATTTTTATGCTCCATACAACGTCACTCTTATTAATTCTTTTAAGCAACCTTGATTAACCTTGGTAATATAACTCTCACAAAGAAATATTACGTTTTATTCTATCCATGAGACGTCGTTTTTTAACTTTGTAATCCCAGTAATGCGTAAGCTTTCTAAGTTTGCTAAAGGGGATTAAAGGGTTAATTAAAAGGATTATAATAAATGGTTTTAAAAGACCTTACACAGAGAAAACAAAAATAAAAAAAGCAGTAAAACACAAAAATCATGTATTACTGCAAAAAAAATAAAAAAAAAACACAAAATGTGTTCCAATAAAATTAATTAAGCGTCTTTGTTTGATTCTATCCATTCATCGAGAAAAGCACTAGTTGATGAAAAACCATGTCTTTTAGCAATTCTGTTTAAAGCTTTTCTATTACTTGGTTTCAATGTAAAAGTGAATGGTTTTACTTTTTCTTTTTGAATAGGTGTTTTAGTTGGCATTGAATAAGTTACTACAGGTGGTTGAGTAGTTTGTTCAACTTCAGGTTTATTGTTCAAAGCTTCTGTCATTTTTTCGTGAGTTTGTTTCGTATTTTCAAAAGCATTCTTCTTTGGTCCATTAAAAGCCATAAAATTACCTCCATTGATTTATCATTACTCTATTATACACACAATTATAATTATATTTGCAACTATATTAATTTCTTTAATATATAAAACATTTATTAATAGACCATAGCATAGCATTATATTGATAAGAAGCCATATACATAACAGTAGCAATAGATTAATACAAGCAATTCTACATAGAAGTATATTTAGTAGTACATATAAAAACATAAAGATACGTATATTTATAAGTAATTCACTATGCCAGCAATGATGAGGAAAAAGACATAAAAAAAGAGGATACATCATCCTCATTTACATTATAATTTATCTTCAATCTGCTTAAATGTTTTATCGAATTCTTGGAAGAAATTGTAGTTTCTGTTGTAAGTTCTTGTATCGTCCTTCATATAAACTACAGGTGTTTCATCTAAATTAGAACGGTTGAATAATTCCTTTTCAGGGATAACTGCAATTACTGAAGGATCGTCTTTGATACTTTCAAGCATTTCATTTGATGATGAAGTATTTCTTTTTATAAGATTTGCTACAAAATAAAGCTTGGCTGTTACATAACTTTCTCCAGTGCTAAATTCAATAGCTTCTTTTCTTAATTCATCAATCCGATCTTGCAAGTTAAATTTTGCATCAAAACCGTGTTTACTTGGAGTAATAGGGCTGATAATATCATGACTTACTATAATTGCATTCTTTGTAGCAGTAGAGAAGTCTGGGTGGCAGTCAATGATAATGTAATCATAATGACCTAAGTCATATTTATCGTAATTATTGTTAAGCCACATGTATAAGCGCATATTCTTATTGGTCATGTTTTCGATATTGGTTTCAATATCATCTAGGTGCATATTACCTGCAATTAAATCAATATTCTTTTTAACATGATTAATTGTTACATTGTCTTTTCGAAGAAAGATATTAGCAACGGTTCCAATTTTTTGATCTCCATAAACTTCATAAGTTTGACTTAAATTGCATTGATGGTCTAAATCAATGAAAAGAATTTTTTTGCCTTGCTTGGCTAACCATTCACCAAAATTGTAGGAGAGAGTGGTCTTGCCAACACCACCTTTAATAGCAGCAAAAGATACAATTTTCATATTTCATCGTCCTTCTTTTAAAATCATTTCATTTAAATAATACCATAGATCAAAAATAAGAGATATAAATGATTTTAATAATTATCCAGCATAAAAATAAATAGAAGTGCAAAGATAAAGATACATATAAATATAATATGGCTTGCTATAAAAGCTGATTTAATAATGATCAAGTGACAATAAACTGCTTTATTATTAGCACTAAAATATAGAATATATGTATTAATATACATAGATTTAGATTAATACATACAGGCCTCATTAGAAACATATATAGAAACATATTTCTAGCCTTTTTATGTTAGAAAATAATTAAACTTAAATGTTTATCAAGGCCCTAATTAATGCTAGAATTGAAGTATGAAACTGGAGAAAACAGATCGTATATTAAAGCAATTTTCATCTAATATAGAAAAGGAAAAGGGTATTGGATCTGACCCCAATCTAAAATCTTTTTATCATTATGGTGAAGTATATGGCGATATAGATGAAAATGACAAAGTCAAACATGCAATCCTGTTGAACATTTTTGATAGCCGTGTTTTTACTGAAAGGACCAAAATGGCAGTTCTAAGTCGGGCTATTAATGTTGAAGAGTGTAAGAGTGATATTAAGGATATTTTCAACGAATTGCATGACAAAGAAATCCCTTATGTGAATATTCACACAGAACATGAGAAGTTCTTTGAAAAACAAGATTTTGTTCATACAGTCTATCGCAAAAAATATGAGTTTAATTTTGATGCAATTAAAAACAAAAAAATTCCAATTTCTGGAAAAGTAAAGTGTGGTTATTGGTCAGATTTAATCATCCAAAACGGTGCTGCTCAATTATATGAGGTTCCGCTTCACAGCAATATTGAACGTAATACTATGAACAGACCATATTGGTGGTGGAATCTGGTTCAAAGAACTCATCCAAATAGAAAGCTTGCAGTCTTTTTCGGTAGAATTGGATTACCGCAGTCTTATATGTTTTTCCGCCAAAAGGGAGATACGATTGTGGTTGAAGAAATGTTTGCAACTTCTGGTGAAGGACTGCAGAGTCTTCTTGGCTGTTTGGCTCAAATTGGGACTCCGCAAACCAAATATCGTATTTTTATGCCGGTTAAAAGTCGATTAGAAGATTTCTTTTCAGAAGAGGAAGAATTATCAATCAAAGTTATTCCACATTTGATGTCGAGAATTATTGATTTTGAAAAAATATTATCTTTTATGGTGCCAATCTATCAAAAATATTTTGTAGTTGAAGTTACTGATGATAATATTTGCCCATGGAATAACAACAGGTGGAAAGTTGATTTTGACGACAAAAAAGTGAAGGTAATTAAGACTACAGAAAAGCCAGATTACTCTGGAAGTATTTCTGCTTGGACAAAAGTTTTGATCGGCGAACTATCTTTGGAAAAAGCTATAAAATACGGAGAAATCAGGGGTAAGAAGCATCCTGACAATGACTTCGTAAAAGGCACAATTTCGTTTTATGAAAATTATTAATAATAAATAAGCATATTGATATCTGCATAAAGATAATAATATGCTATTTGTATAATTTTAAGTATAAATATATTTATATATCTATTTCTAAATCTATTTCTAAATAGAATGCTACTTCTTCGAAAAAATTTGAAAATATTTCGGTAAAATTCAAAATTTTTACGTAATTAAAACATAGAGACATAAAAATAAAAAAGTATAGGAGATTGTACTATGTTTAATTACACTAAAAAGAAAAAATTTGCTACTTTGTTTGCATCAGCAGCTTTAGCAGGTGCCTTTCTAGCAGCAGGAAGCCCAACTGTGAAAGCTTCCGAAAAAAATAATAAGGAAAATGTTTCTATTGATAATTCAGTAGATTCATTAGAAAAGTTAATTGCTGAAAAGAAAGAAAAAATTGCAAAATTAATTGATCAAATTAATCATCACGATGAACTTATAAAGAATGCTAAAGAAGATTTGAAAAAGCTGCAGGATAAATTAGCCAATGCAAAGGATGAGCTTGCCGATGCACAAGAAGACAAAAATAAGGCTACTGAAGAATTGGAAGTTTTAGAAAAATCAGAAAAAGATGCTCAAACTTTATTGGATGCAAAAAAGCATGACAAAGAGACAATTGAGATCGAACTTGATGTAATTATTTCTAAAGAGAAAAAGGCCAATGAGAATCTAACTTCATCCAAGCAGATGCTAAAAGAGGCAAAAGACAAAGTAGAAGGCAAGAAAGAAGCAGTTGATAAAGCAAAAGAGAAGCTTGCAGAACTAGAAAAGAAAAAGCCAACAGATGAAGAATACGAAAATTTTTTGAGACTATTGGAAATGTCTGAAAGTTTATACTCTGGAGTGGATGCGGCTGAAGAAAAAAATGAGGCCGAAATTGCGAAACGAAAGAAGAATTTAGAAAAGTATGTGCAAGAAAAAACAACACTTAACAATGAAATTGCTGTTTTAGAAAAAATTCTGCAAGATAAATTTTCTGATGACCAGGCAGCTGAATTAAAAGATAAAAAGCAACAACTCACTGCACTTGAGGAACAAATTAAAAGAACGGTAAAAGAGAAAGCTAATTTTGAATTTTTTAGAGGCAATTTTCCATTAGACAGAAAAAATTACTTGAGATTGATTAATAAAAATAAAGCTGCTATTGCAAAATGGGAAGAAAATCATAAAGCTGAATTAGATGAATTCAAAGGCAAGAAAGCTGAATTGGAACAGGGAATAAAGGATACAGAGCAAGCAAACAGTGATTTATTAGCCCAAATTGATAAATTAACTAGTGAAATTGCAGAAAACGAGCAAGTCTTTGCTCAATTCGATATTCAAATTAATTCAAATGAACAACAAGTAAAGCAAAAGAAATCAGACTACGAAGCCGCTAATAACAACTTGCTTAAAGTGCAGGCGAGCAAGCAATCACAGTTAGATAAGATTTCCGCTCTAGAAGAAAAGATTCAGACTCATAATCAAGAAATCGCGGTTCATAACCAATCGCTTGATGAGCAGCTGAACAGAATCAAGGCTTGGCAGGCTGCTCAAAATTATTGGAATAAAGAGATTGATACAAATAAGGCCTTGATTGAGCAATATGAAGAATTAATTAAGCAGAAAGACCAAGGAAAAGAAGGAACTCCAACTTCTAATGGTGGTGCGCAAACTGAAGATGGCACTCAGACTGATATTAAGATTCCAAATAAAACTGAGCAGAAAGATGCAAGTACGCAGACAGACTGGCAAAAAGAAAAACAAAAAACAGCTGAAAAGCCAAACTCATTGGCTCACATTTTGATTAGATTGCTGGTTAAGTCAGAAGCAGATCAAACAACAGCTGCTGTCAAAAACACCCAAAAGCCGACTCAAAAGAAGAAAAAGACATCAGTTAGTCAAATTAAGACCAAAAAGGGTAAGATTTATGCTCTAATTGGCTCAAAATGGCAATCTGTGAGACTTAAAAAACTACTTAAGCTAATTGACCAGCACGAAATTAAGCTTGATAAAGCCACTGCTATTCACGTTAAAAACAAAAAGACAAATTTATATACTAAAGAAGGTAAAAAGACTAAAAAACAACTCGCTGCTAAGCAAAAGATCACAGTAAAAGGTATTAAAAAGATCAACAAGCAATTGTTTGTTCATGTGAAGAATGCATGGGTACCTGCAAAGAACGTAGTTTTTAAATAAAAATAGATCCTGGGGAAGATTTCTCAGGATTTTTTATTGCAGAACTTTCTAGTCATGGTAGTCTTAACAAGTGAATAAAAAGGGAGAGAAAACAAATGAAAATAAAATTGTTTAAAAGACTGCTTATCTTGACTGGAGGAGTATTTTTATGCTGTGAAGCTGCTACAACATCAACACTGACTCATGCGGCCAGCTATAATCGCAGCGAAATGCGCTCTTTTGTTAGAAAAACGTTAGCTCATTATCATGCTTATGGTTCGGTTGAAGTGATTAAGAATGGTGAAACGCAGCAAATCAGCTATGGCGATGCCATTCATAGCAAAAGAATTTCAAATGGCAATAGCAGAATTGTGTATCCCACTGGTTCTATTCAAAAAATCGTGACTGATGCCATTATTCAGCAATTAATCGATCAATGAAAATTTAGCACATCGACGCCAATTTCTCATTGGTATCCAAAAATGAGAAATGCTAATCAAATTACGGTTGGCAACTTGTTGACGCATACCTCAGGGATTGATATTCCAAATACTGAGCAGCCACGCAACAAAAGCTACTCAGAAGCAGCTGCAATTAATTGGGTCGTAAAGCATGTCACGAAAAATACGGAGAAAAAAGTAGGAAAGTGGAATTACAATAATGTCAGTTTTGTCTTGCTTGCGGGCATTATTCGCAAGACAACGGGTAGTTCTTATTCTGCCAATATTGAAAGCAGGATCGCGCGGCCACTGAATTTGAGTCATACTTTCACGAGCAATAATTTTTCACGGAATCGCCAAGCACTATTTCATATACATTATTGTGGAATCGATTTAATTATTTCAATGCACAGGGTGCTTCCAGGAACCAACTGTCCCAGGTTCCAGGAGCAGGAAATTTATATTCAACGCCAAGTAATTTTTACAAAATTCTGGCAGGAATGAACGATGGTCAAATCTTAACGGCAAAGCAATTTTATGAACTAACTCATTTGCCGGAAAAAGAATCAACCTATTCTAGTGGGATGTATATCAAAAACGGCGGTCAGCTGAAGCTGGCCTACGGCAATGTGCATAACACTTATTTTGGCAACTGGGTCCAATTGACCAGCGATAATCAGAATGGCATCGTCATGTTTTTGAATCAAACAAAAGATGGTACCAGTCGCAACAAGGCAATCGGCTATCGCATTTTGAAACACATCAAGTCCGGAACATTTTTGAGCAAGTAAAAAAGCCTTCATGATTGGTTTCATGAAGACTTTTATTTTTATCTAAATGGGTTAAAGAAGCGGCCGCTGTTGACGTGCCAAAGGACAACCACGACTAGCACCAGAATGAATGCTAATGCCGTTACCAAATAATCTTTAAGCTGGAATGGCTCGTAAACGTACCAGGTCCGCTTTTTCTTAGAGCCAAAGCGTCTCAGCTGCATGGCCGTACTGATGATATCGATTCGGTCAAGACTTGAGAAAATCAACGGCATAACGATGTTCAAGGTACCCTTGATTCTCTTGCCTAGATGGGCCTTTTTCGACAATTCATTACCACGGGCCTGCTGAGCAGCAGAAATTTCCCAGTAATCGGTCTGCACAGTCGGAATGTAGCGCAAAGCTAGCGATACCGCGTACGCGATCTTATAACTGACGCCAATTTTATTCAAACTGGATGCAAATTGGCTCGGATTAGTCGTTAGCAAGAACAGCAGCACTAATGGAATGGAACAAATATATTTCAAAATCACGTTTAGCAAGTAGAATAATTCTTCCTGGGTGACAGTGAAATAGCCAGCACTAATCAGCACATGCTTGGTTTGATACAGATTCTGACCATAAGTAGGCTGGAAAATGAAGACCGCAATGATGTTGATAATGGCAAAAACAATAATGAAATTAACTACGAATGAAACTTGTTTCCATTTGATGCCTGCGATTTTTAGGCAAATCAATGAGAAAAGACAAATGACGGCTAAAAATCTGGTGTCATAAGTGACCATGCAGGCAATTGAAACCAAGATCAGAAAAATCAGCTTGGTTGTGGCATTCAAATGGTGGATAAAGGAGTTGCCAGGCTGGTAACCTAAAATTTTATCATCATGCATGTTGGCTGGCCTCCTCAGAATCAATATATGCTTGGACGAAAGCATTCGGATCAGTCAAATTGTAGTGTTTTGCCAATTCGAACAGGCTTGTCCGCTTGAGTGATGCTTCTTTGACTAAATCAGCGTTTGTGAGCAAATCAATTGGCTTCGTATCAGCGATCAATTGACCATTGGCAAAGGCAAGGCTGCGCTTGCTGTATTCAAGCATTAAGTGCATATCGTGAGTGACGATCATGATGGTTTTGCCGCGCTGATTTAGTTCACGCAAGAAGTTCATGATATCGGTGTAGGTTTTCCAATCTTGACCTGCGGTGGGTTCGTCCAAAATTATTAATTCAGGTTCTAAGACCAGAATCGATGCAATTGTGACCCGCTTTTTTTGACCAAAAGAAAGCGCAGAAATTGGCCAATTGCGAAAGGCATACAGGCCGCAAACCTTTAATGTTTGGTAAACGCGATCTTTGATCTCTTCTTCAGGTACGTTGCGCAGGCGCAATCCTAAAGCTACTTCGTCGAAAATCATTTTTTGCGAAATCATCTGGTTGGGGTCCTGCATGACGTAGCCGATTTTTTCAGCACGCTCTTTAATTGAGAGGCCAGCTAAGTTCTGATCCTTGAAAAAGGCTTGTCCCTCGTTTTCGATAAAACCACAAATAATGCGGCATAAAGTTGTCTTACCGGCGCCGTTTTGACCAACAATTGAAACAAAATCGCCCTGGTTGATGGTTAAATTGACGTCGTGTAGGGGATGCTTTTGCAATTTGTTGTAGCGGTGGCCAACATTCTTCAAAGTTAACAAAGGCTGTTTTTCAGTCTTCTGCTTAGGAGGCACTTGCTTATTTTCCCAAGATTGCAATTTTTCAGCGATATTCTTTTCTTCAGGCAAAGCGTCAATTGAAGAAATATCGAGCAGCTGCTTGAGATCCACGTCAGCCTTTTCGAGAGCCTTGATGTATAAAGGACTGCGAACGCCAACGGATTCTAGCAGATCTTGGTGAAGCAAGGCGTTTGGCGCTTTGTCGGCAATGATTTCACCATCGCTAATTAACACGATGCGGTCGACGTGTCTTGCTAGCACTTCTTCAATTCGGTGCTCGATAATAATGACCGTTGCGTTTACTTCTTTTTGAATTTGGTCAATTAATTGAATGGTTTTTAATCCAGTAGCTGGATCCAAGTTTGCTAATGGCTCATCAAACAGTAAAATAGGCGATTCATCAACCAAAACTCCGGCTAAAGCGACCATTTGCTTTTGTCCGCCGGATAAGGTCTGTGGAGCTTGCTTTAACAAGTCCTTGAGCTTTAATTCGGTGGCCCAGCGGTCGACATTTTGATGCATTGTTTCACGTGTGAAACAATCATTTTCAAGAGAAAAAGCAATGTCTTCACCAACCGTCATTCCGATGAACTGACTGTCTGAATCCTGCAAAATTGTTGAAGTGGTAAATGACAAATCAAAAAGGCTTGCTTTGGTAATATCTTTACCATTTACTAAGCAAGTCCCTTTGAGTTCGCCATGATCCACATTAGGAATCAGCCCGTTTAAGCAACGGCCAATTGTCGATTTCCCACTTCCTGAAGGACCAGCTAAGAGAATCTTTTCACCAGGATTGATCTCTAAGTTGATGTGCTTCAAAGTTGGATCAGCTTGACTGTCGTATTTAAAGCTGAAATCCTTAAATTGAATGATAGGCTTATTCATGTAAATTCCTTTAATTAATCTTTGTGTAAACTACCTTTCTTAACTTTCGTTGCAGCGTATGCTTTAAGCAAAATCGTACCTAAGATTAGGATTGCAATGAAGTCGGTAGCAGTAGCAGTTGCGCCTTGAAGGAAAACCTTGTTTGCAGGTTCACTGTAAATCAGGATGTCGCCGATTGGCGCAATTACTACGTAGCTGATCAAGTTGGCAATTAATTGGATGAGGTTGAAGAAGAACATTTGCTTTCCTGTGAAAACCCCATGCTCCAAGTCGAGTTTTCTGCCGTACAAACCAATGATTAATCCAAGAATGGCTGTGGCAAGAACCCAGCTCCACCAAGTTTGACCATACATTAAGAAGTCACTCAATGCGTGACCGATAAAACCAACACTGAAACCAACGATTGGTCCGTAAATCGTTGCTAGCAATGCCAAAAATGGATAAACAATTTAAATATTAGTGTTGGGAATACCAGTTGGAATAGAAGTAAAACGAGCCAAAATTACATAGATCGCAGCACCAATCCCAATGGCAACTACACTTTTAACTGATAGACCTTTTTGATTCATTAAATACACCTCGTAAAAGTTGAAAAAACCAAATGTATGATTAACAATTTTAATTAAAGACTCATATAAGCTCACTGTCAAGCTAAAATGCGCACATTTGCTTTGCTTATGAATGTATTGTGTGGATTCTATAATCGCTTACTTTTAGTTAAAAATATTTCCTCTATCGGCTAAAAATTGGGATAATAGTAGTTAATGATTGAAAACGAGGAGTTGGAGCAATGGCCGATTTTGATAAGAAAGAAAAATTAATTGATTATCTTAACCCAGATTTTTTAGACGAGCTGCAAAATACGCAACTGGATGATAATCCTCTAAAGATAATAGATGATAAACAATTCACTGCCAGCCAATACCAAGAGGCCAGCGTTCTTAAAGAACAATTAAGCGTTCAAGATCATGATTTTAGCCCGCTGAAACAAGGAAAGTTCTTATTTGATTTGCACCTTGCCAATGGCTTTTTGCATTTTGAGGTTAAAATCGAATTTAGCAGACAAAAAGTCGAAAAGATCACCGTTAACTCCATGATTCGCAACTTTTCGACCGATGCTTTCAAAATTGTCGCATTGATCGAATTTTTGTATTACTTCATGATTGAAAATCCTACTGAAAATACCAATTCTTCGGCGCGCATCGTGCTTAATCATTTTGCTGAAGACGAAAATAGGCTGCCGGTTAAATTGCGGGCACAGTTTGATCCAGGCAGCTACAGCGGCCTTCCCGTTTTAACTTTTAAAATTGGTCAGGATTCGCACTTGTATAAGCTGCAGAGTTTGCCTGGCTTAGTCGATAGTGTGCGCGATCACCACAAATTGGAATTAGGAAAATACTTCAATCGAACGGTTGAAATAGATGACTTTGATGATGACAGTTTAGCTTGGTACCGCCTGATTGAGAGCATTATTGATCACGATGAAACCGTACAGATTGCACGCGATGATTTTTCTCTGCGTGCCTTTAAAGAATTACCGATTAATGAAAGTTTAGCAGATCAAATCGATCAACTGATGGCGCGTGGCGTTACGCTTTATCATGACAATCGTCCGATTGATTATCGCGTCAGTCAGGATCGATTGCAATTCAAGATTCGCACTGATACAGAAAATGAGACTGCAAGAATTAAGATCGATTATCTGGTGCCATCATATGAGATGGACAATTTAATCGAAGGAAATCAGGCATTTTACTACTTTTGGATGGACAGCTGGACCAAATATGAAAATGTTGATCCAATATTTTTGAAACGTTATGGCCTGCATATGGGCGATGAGCTCACTTTTGGTGCGCAAACTTTGCAGACGTTGGGCCACAAGATTTTGCCTAAAATCAAAAAGAGCGGCAATTTTTCTGTGACGGGGATGAAAAAGCTGGTCGATACGCTGCCGCCTGAAGCAGAAATTATTTTTAACCTAGACTTTCAAGATAAGGAAATTATTTGTACTCCAGTAGCGAAATACGGTGAAAAAGAGTATCAATTAGAGCAAAAGGCCAATGATGAGACGGAACGTGAATTTGAAAAAGAAAAGGCTGCAAAGCAGTTAATTGAAGAGCAAGGTTTTACCTTTGACAAGGAGCAGCAGAAATACAGCCTGGCAATTGATGCCAGTGACCGGATCGATGCTTTCTTTGACGATGGCATTAACCAGCTGAAGAAAGCAGGGCAGGTGAAGGCCACCGCTGCTTTTAAACGGCTGTTAGGCAATTTGAAGACCAAGTTTAATGTCAGTTTAGGGATTCGACTGGGTGAGAATACGCTTGATTTGACTGTTTCCGGTGAAAAATTGGCAGCAGAGGATATTCAGGCAATTTTAAATGCCTACCAGCAAAAGCGGCATTACTTCATGTTGCGCAATGGGCAAATGAAGAATCTGGACTCGCCTTCCCTGGAAGATCTTTCTTTGATTATGAAGAACCTGGGGATCAGCTTAAAGCAGTTTGTTAAAGGGAAAATGGTCGTACCTGCTTATCGTGCTTTTTACCTCGAAAAAATGCTCGAAAAACGCGATAGTCTGCAATTCACCAGTAATGATGAGTTTGATCGCTTGATTGCCGATCTGGAGCAGGGAAAGGTGAAGAAAAACAAAATTCCGGCTTCATTAAAGAAGGTATTGCGGCCATATCAGGTCAAAGGCTACCAGTGGATGACGACTTTGCTGGATTATAACTTGGGCGGACTTTTAGCAGATGAAATGGGTCTGGGCAAAACGCTACAGGTAATTTCCGTCTTGCTTGCTCGTAAAGCAAAGACCAAGCTGCCAAGCTTAATCGTGGTGCCTGCCTCAGTTGTTTATAACTGGGAAGCCGAGATTAAGAAATTTGCACCTGAACTCGAAACGATTGTTTTGGGCGGAAGTAAAAAGGAGCGGCGTGAACAGCTGGAAAGGGTAACCGATCAGGTTTTAATTACCTCCTATGATTCCTTAAAGCGGGATCTGAAATTGTATGAAAAAATTGGCTTTGATCTTGAAGTCATCGATGAAGCGCAAAATATCAAAAATGCTAAGGCCGCAATTTCAAAAGCAGTTAAGATCATTAATGCTCGACATCGTTTGGCTTTGACAGGCACGCCAATTGAAAATAATTTGAGCGAATTGTGGAGTATTTTTGACTACTTGATGCCTGGCTTTTTGGGTGAGTATGAATGCTTCAGAAGCAATTACGAAAAGCCGATCGTCAAAGATGAAGATAAAAAGAAGGAAAAGCAGCTAAGTCAGATTATTGCGCCATTTGTTTTGCGCCGGCTAAAGAAAGATGTGCTGAAAGATTTGCCTGAAAAGGATGAACAAGTGATTTACGCAAAATTGTCTGGAAGACAGGATGAATTGTATCAAGCCCAAACGCAAAAATTGATTGCCCAGTTGAATAAGCAGGATGATAAATATTTCAAGAAGCAAAGATTCCAAGTCCTGGCGGCAATCACAAAACTGCGTGAACTCTGTTGTGATCCGCATCTTTTGTATGAAGATTATCGTGGCAAGTCGGCTAAACTGGCTGCAACAATGGAATTGATTGAAGACTCAATTGCGGATGGACACAAGATCCTGCTGTTTTCGCAATTCACTTCAATGCTTGAGCTAATTGAACAAAAACTTAAGCAAGCTAAAATTGTAACTTTCGTAATCACTGGCTCAACGCCAAAGCAAAAGCGCCAAGAATTGATCAAGCAGTTTAATAAATTGGACCATCCGGCCATCTTTTTGATTTCATTGAAGGCTGGAGGTACGGGTATTAATCTAACAAGTGCCGATGTTGTAATCCATTATGATCCATGGTGGAACGTAGCAGCGGAAAATCAGGCTACTGACCGGGCCCACAGAATCGGACAGAAACATAATGTCCAGATCTATAAGATGGTAGCCAAAGGAACGATTGAAGAAAAAATCGTGGAATTGCAAGAACGCAAGGAAAAACTCGCTGATGAAGTCTTAAGTGGCGAAGACTTTGGCTCAAGTACGCTAGATCGCGCAGATTTGCTGAATATTTTGGAAAGATAAAAAAGACATTGCTGTGTGGCAATGCCTTTTTTTTGGTTTTGTAATTTCCCGGGAAATGGATTTTATTTTTTCGTTTGCTGCTTTGCTAGTGCCTTAGCCTGCTTTACTGATAGAACTTGCCAAGTCTTTGGTACTGAGAAAATATATTTTCGACTCTTGATTTCATTATTATGGCCGAACCAGCCAAATAAGAACGCATCAAGACCGTTATTGAAGACATAACGGTTAGCTGTAACTGTAACGCTAGCGCTCGATGCATTCTTAACTACCTTTGAAATTGTTTTATCAGTCTTGGTTGGCGTAGGCTTTTTGTCCGCATTATTGGTTTTGTATAAATAAACCTTTTCCGCGACATTGCCTAATGGTTGATAAAGAAGGATGGGCAATTTTGGGGATGCGGAGGATACTAAATCTTTCTTGACCGTGGTCGTTTAGGCTTTCATACCAAAATGATTGTAGTAGTCATGTTCAACGATCCCTACAACACAGAGCACAGCGATAATTAGTGAAAGCCAAGCGAGAGGGGTATGGCCCTTTTTAGGGATGACGTTAAGGTAGATGAAAGCAATGACTGCCAAAATCAGAATAATTAAAATCATTAACCATTTACCTCCTCTGCACGTTCACGAGCTCGGTTGCCTTTTTTCAAGAAGAATGAAAGAACAAGTGCGATCAAAGCAAAGACGATACTAATTGCAAAAGCAGCGTGGAAACCATCCAATGTGGCATTGATTGCACCGCTCTTGTATTGCAATGGCAAAGTCTTAAGCATTGATTTTGCCGGCATATTGTTGGTGGTAGTTGTTGTCAAAACAGAAACCAAAATGGCAGTACCGATTGATGACAAGACTTGTCTGAAAGTATTGTTAACTGCGGTTCCGTGTGAAATCTTATCTAGTGGGAGAGAGTTCATACCGGAAGTAGTAACGTTCATCATAACGGGGGCAACACCAATCGTTCTGATTGCATAAAGAATAATAATCATCAAGAATGAGCTGTTTTCGGTTAAGAAAACAAATGGAATTGTATCAAGCGTTAGCAATGTCATACCGGTGATAGCCATCTTTCTGGCACCATAGCGATCGAAAATTCTACCAGTAATTGGTGACATAACTCAAAGCATCAATGCCCCGGGTAATAAAATCAAACCTGAATGGAAGGCTGATTCACCTCGTAAGTTTTGAATGTAAAGCGGAAGCACCATTTCAATTCCGACCATAGCAAGGTAGGTAACACCTGAAAGAATAGCGGCCAGTGAGAATTCAAAATGCTTGAAAACGGTGATGTCCAGGAAGGGATCATACATTTTAAGCTGACGAATGCCAAATAGAATAATGAAGATAATTCCGAATCCGATGAAGGCTAAAATTCCAGGATTGGGCCAGCCTTTATTTCCAGCTTCTGAGAAACCGTATAGGAGTGAACCAAATCCAATAGTAGAAGTAGCAACGGAAACAATGTCGATTTTTTCTTCTTTGGTTGGCAGCACGTCTTTAACTAAGAAAAATGCTAGTACCAAGACGATGCCGGCAATTGGTGCGATAATGCTGAAAAGGTAGCGCCATGATAAATTGTCGATGATCAAACCGGAAAGCGTTGGGCCAATGGCGGGTGCCAGACCAATAACGATTCCGACGGTTCCCATGGCAGCCCCACGCTTGTCAGCTGGGAAAATGGAAAGCATAATCGTCTGAAGCAGCGGCATGGTAACACCAACACCTAAGCCTTGAATGATTCTTCCGGCAAGCAAGGTGCCGAAGTTAGGCGCAACGGCCGCAGTAACTGTTCCGATGAAGAAAATTGCCATTGCTGTCAGATACATTTTTCTAGAACCGAAACGATTGATTAACTAAGCAGAAATTGGAATCATAATGCCGTTAACCAGCAAGAAGGCAGTTGAAAGCCATTCTGCGGTCGCCGTACTAATGTTGAAATCTTTCATAATTGAAGGAAGTGCGGTTGAAAGCAGGGTACTATTTAGAACTGTACAGAATGAGCCGATGATCAGCACTAATACAAGCAAGTTTCGATTGTATTTTTTGTCATGAATGTCAACAGGTTGTTTATTCATGCTTTGTCCTCCTTTACTCATTGTAAAAACTGTTAACATGGTTAGAAAATAAAGTATAAATCTAGTCACATTATTTATTTTGGATAAATAATGTGACATTTTTCTTTTTATTTCTTTATTCTTAGACCACATATGATATAATAATAGGCAAGGAGGCGAGATAATGGAAGCCGATAAAGTGATGGAAATACTTCAAATCAGTCGGTCTACTTTAAGAAGATACCAAAGAAAAGGCATCATTAAGGCTACCAGAAAAGCTACTAATCAGTTTGATTACGATGAGGAGTCTGTTTGGCTTTTTAAAAACAAACATGAGCCAAGACAAACCGTCTTGTACGGTCGGGTCTCTACTTATAAGCAAAAAAACGACCTAGCCAATCAAATGCAGGAGTTAAAGGATTATGCATTAAGCAAAGGCTATCATGTCGATAATGCCTATTCTGATATTGCCAGCGGTATTTCTTTTAAAAACCGCAAGCAATTTTTTAAAATGCTGGATTTGGTCTTAGAGGGTAAAGTAGAGCGAGTAATTATTACTCATCAGGATCGCTTAAGCAGAGTCGGTTTTGAGTTGTTTGAACACTTATTCAAAAACTATTCGACCAAAATCGAAACCATTTATGATGAAATGAATCCTAAAACCGATGAGCAAGAGCTGTTTGAAGAAATCATCAGCCTGCTCCAATGCTTTTCAATGCGAGAATACTCGCATCGCAGAGCGAAAAGAAAGCTGATTGAAGAAACACTGAAAAGAAAGGAGGGCAAGTAATGGCTAAGCAAAAGAGATGCAGAAAGAAGAAACAGCCCCCTCGCAATAAAGACCAATACGCTCAGCTTGCCAGCGAATATATTATCCCTGCTACGCCTGTTTTGGATGATATATCTGCGCAGGCTCATAATTTATACAACCGCGCGCTTTACGATGTCCGGCACGGTTTCTTTAAACACGCATATTTCTATTTTGGCAAGCTGACTGCCATGTTTAAAAACCGCTGCAACGCCAAAGAGAACATGCCCTACCGCAAAATGGGCTACGTTCAGTCCGCCCAGCAGACTTTAAGAGAAGTCATGACCGTCTGGTTTGCATGGATCATT
>NZ_DICZ01000038.1:4726-5694 GCF_002417895.1 Lactobacillus sp. UBA5813 | reverse complement strand
GTCTTAACTTAATGACATTGCCGTAATCTCCATCTCTTTTTTAAAAAAGCAAGACAGATATTCTTTCGAAACATTGCAGCGCTTAGCCAAATCCCCTAAGCTGATCTGCTCTTGATAGTGATTATTCACGTACTGCGTAATATATTGCAGGCGATTAATAACATACACTTTGCGCTGACCAATTTGATTTTCCGTTGGCTTTTCTTTGGTAAAATGACTGAGCAAAAGCAACAGCACTTGATCAACAATCTGCTGCATTTCAAGATCTTTAAAAGTATCATTCGAAAGCCCCAACCAATAAAAGCGGGACAACAATCCTTGCAGCTCAGAATATGCGAATTTTTGATCTGCATTCAGTTTTTCTGGATCATTGATATCAATTTCTTGATGACTAATGTTTGGATAAAAATTTTCAACATAATCAAATGGGAAAATGATCGAAATACTTTTATTAATATTATTTTTTGGAGAATCAACGCTATGAATTACCTGCGTATTCACGACCAAAATTTGTCCAGCCTTGGTTGTATAGTCTCTCTTGCCAATGCGAAAATCACTGATTGAACCGTTTAAAGTAAAACTCAATTCAATACCGCGATGCCAGTGTGGAGCAACATAGCTGCTGAATTGTGCATCATGAAAAATAAAATGCCAAACGGGCAATGGATCAGTTGGTACAACCAGTTCATGCAGCTTAATCTGCTTGTTGACAGCCATTATAATTTTTCACCATTAACATGGAGCAGCAAGTCGTAGAGTGCGCCATACAAGTTGGCACTATTCTTAAACTTAGCATCTAAGACCTGCGGCTTAGTCAAAGTCTTTCCAATCAACGGATTGCTATTGATTATTTCATCATAGGCATGGTTAATTTCTTCAACGACGATTGGCTGTGCTGAAATTCCACCGCCTATAGCATAAGCATCAAGGTCAGCAACCGATTGAACATTAATGATAACCGTTGCCAC
>NZ_DICZ01000038.1:0-4614 GCF_002417895.1 Lactobacillus sp. UBA5813 | reverse complement strand
CTGGTGCGCAAAAAGCAATTCCTTTTACGCCTTGTTCGACGTATTTTTCAACTACTTCATCCATCTTGGATAAAAATTTTTCTTTTTCTTGAGCAGTCTCGATCTTAGACTTATCAATGATTTCACCAGCATTATTCAGCTTAGCAAATTTAACATTGGTTCCGCCGATATCAACACTCAAATAATCCTTCATATAAACCACCTTTTCTTTGCGTAGCGCTTTCAGAAGTCATTTTATGGTTTATCAAGTGTCAAAAAAAGCGCAAAATTGATATTTTACTAAACTAAATATTGACCTTTTTTACCACAAAAAATTAATAGTCTTTTGCAAAACCTTGCCATTACTAGGCAAACTGCCATGATCAGCAGTAACTTCAAATTCCTGATAATTACGATCAGCCACCAAATATTTCAGCGATTTTGCAGAAGCTGTTTCAACAACACCGTCGCTTTGACTGCCAATATTGCCAAAAATATTGAGTACTTGGACCGAATGTTTTTGATAAATCTTGCGCACAGCTGGCATTTCACGATAGGTTTGATTCATCTTATTTGGTTTGCCATTTTGATCAAGCTTTAGTCCTTTCGGCTGACGAAAACCTGGCGGCAATTCTTTGAAATATGCACCATCATAGTGGCCGCCAAGACTGACCTCTTTGACTAGCCGCGGCATAGAAGATTTATTGCCATTTTGAATTTGGCAATAGATGATCGACATGTTGCCGAGCGAATAACCGATCATATTTACCTTATTGATATGATATTTCTTCTTCAAAGCTTTGACGACATTACTGGCATAAACGCCATTTCTTTTAAAGCTCGGTTGCACATTATCCTGATAATTTACCAAAATTAATGGATTCTTGGCATTTTTCTTGATCGTACCTATCAGTTTAACTTTGCCTTTCTTATCTACATTAGCCCTAGTCACGCTGGTAGTTATCCCCTGCTTTTTAGCAGCCTGGGCCAGTGGCTCTTCATTTTTATAGCTACCCATGAGCCCGTGAAAATACAAGGTTGGAGTATCTTTAAAAGTCGGTCGCAGTTCTGTTTTAGTTACGCTCGTCTTTTAGACAGTATTGCGATTTATACTGCACGCTGAAAGTATGCACATAAATATAAGTATTATTATTAATTTTATTTTCTTCATATAAGCAATTTTATTCTGTTTTCCCATTAAGCTCAATTTTAAGCTTCCGCTATAATAGATTTAGTAACACATTTTTACTTTTATGAGGCATCTCGATGAATTACCCTTACCAAAAAGAATTCAATCATTATTGCAAGCATGAGCGGCAAAAAGCTGACAGCACCATGTTAGTGGTAAATCGTTCTCTGACTGTTTTTTGGCAATATCTTGATCAAAGCGCCATTAATCAAGTACAGGCTTCTGATATCCAAAACTTTCTTAATAGTTTAGAAACAAAGCTAGGTCTTAAAGAAAACACCATCAATAAGTATCTAAGCCACATTAAACAATACTATACTTTTTTGTACAGCCATCATCTGGTTGATCAGTATCCGATAATTGAAGTCAATGGTCGCAAATTTAATCGTCATCGCGTCTACATTATTAATTGGATGAGTCATTTGCCCGAAATTGCACAAATTAAAAGCATTCATCCTGAAACGATCATGATGATGCTGGGAATCGCCCAAGGTTATCTTCCCGATGAGGTGCTGCGCTTACGCTACAAAACAATTATTAAAAAGATTGAAAGCAAAAGTTTACGAAAGTATGTAAAAGAGCACCGTAATTTTGACCTTTCAGATAATCCCTATATTTTAGGTAAAAAATTCGGTGGCTATTATCCAAATGATTTTCATATTGCTGAACGCTGTTTTCCCGACCGTAAATTGATCGGAATGCCTATTACCTTGCAAAGCCTTCGTTTAAGTTTTGTTTATTCCCTTTTAACCAGAAAAGATTTAACTGACCAGCAGCTTGAGCAATTATTGCATGCTAATGACAAAACGCTTTTTTATTACCGCAGGAACATGCAGCTTTACAATGAACTGGTCGAGTTCAAACTACCATCAACAGCTAACAATTGATGTTCTTCATAGGTGGATAAATATTTTTATCTGCTTATGTGCATTAAGAAATATAATTATATTTATAATAATAAATAATTTGAGTAAAAAATAAGTGCTTGATCGCAAGATCAAACACTTATTTTTCATTATACAGTTTTTTAATCATCTGAATATCAATCGGTTGAATTGAATATGCGTGGTTAGGATCAATAATCGGATTCATAACTGAAGGACCAGCATCATAATGATTTAATCCAATTGAATGTCCTAATTCGTGCTCAGCTACATCGACTTTTATTTTATAGTCAACCTGATTTAAAAAGTAATCATTCAAATGAATGGTTGAATAAGCTTTGCTTTGGGTTATATGCCCTTGCTCTTCACCAGCCCAACCTGTATTACCATAATCGACATTGCTGATTATGATAAAAGCATTTTTCGTACTGCCAACGATATTTAATTTTACCGTTTTGGTATTGTTCCAAGCATTGATTGCGTCAATCGTTGGTTGATAATCTGGCGATGATTTCGAAATTGCTATATATACGTTAGCCCAAGGGATTAAGTGATGAACTGCAACCTTTTTCCTGCGAAGCTTGCGTTTAGTCGACTTGGCTTGTTTTTTAGTTTTTGATTTTGTCTTTGCCTTTGTCTTCTTAGTCTTATGCTTAGCCGCTTGTACGATATTAGGCGTCGTAATTTCAGGTGCATTGACACTAAAGGCACCAAGCAGCATTGTGAGGATTATCAGCTTTTTAAATATCTTCTTCATAAGCATGCTTCCTATTCAACTATTTTGTTTACCCGTAATTACCTCTCATTATCTAGAAGCAAAGCACCTTTTGCAAGTGCTTATTACTTTTTATAATAGCTTTTTTCTTTTTCAAAAAAGTGAGATAATAGCCGCAAATTAAGATTCGGAGGGATAGATTATGGGAATCTTTATTACAATAATTGTTGTTTTAATCCTTATTTATTTCTTTGCTGGACTGAGAATCGTTCCGCAGAACTATGTAGGATTAATTGAAACGCTAGGTAAGTATTCACGCACTGTTAAGGCTGGTTTGGTCTTTATTTGGCCGATCTTTCAAAGAGTACGCAAGGTAAGTTTAGCTTTGCAGCCTTTGGAAATTTCAAAATATAGTATTATCACCAAAGATAACGCTGAAATCACAACTAGTTTAACCTTGAACTACTTGGTTACTGATGCTTTTCGCTACTTTTACAACAACACCGATTCTGTTGAATCAATGGTACAGTTGATCCGTGGTCATTTGCGTGACATTATCGGGCGAATGGAATTAAACGAAGCTTTGGGTTCAACTAGTGAGATTAACACTGAATTATCTAAAGCAATTGGTGATTTAACGGATGTTTACGGTATTCGTGTTGTCAGAGTCAATGTTGATGAATTATTACCAAGCCCTGAAATTCAAAAGGCCATGGACAAGCAATTAACTGCCGATCGTGAAAAAACAGCATCCATCGCTAAGGCTGAAGGTGAAGCCCGCAACATTGAGTTGACTACTAAAGCTAAAAACGAGGCTTTAGTTGCAACTGCTAAAGCTAATGCGGAAGCAGTCAGAACCCAAGCTGATGCTGATGCTTATCGAATTGATAAATTGCAAAATGCATTGGACAAAGCAGGTGAAGGTTACTTCAGAAATCAAAGTTTGGATACCTTTAATCAGTTAGCCAATGGTGCAAATAATTTAGTTGTTTTGGACAAAGATGATATGTCTGATTTAGGAAAAATTCCAGCAGCAAAAAAAATCTGGGATAAAAGCAATAACTAATAATTTATAAAGGCCATATAGCTCATAAACCGGGCTATATGGACTTTTTTGTGCAGATATATTTCAGCTTATATTTATACTTGTTTTTATCTTTCTATTTATAATATTCAGTATCTAATTATTTATATGTAATAATACATTTATCTTTATGCTTCCAAATGCCGTAGTTTAATTCAAATTAACCTAAATATAATGTACTTTATATTTAGATTTATACTTATTATTGTAAAAAGAAATATTCTTACGAGGATATTTAGGCCTACATTTATCTTTATGCATTTTTTTATAAAAATTAAAAGCAAAAGCTCCAATCGAAGTCGTCTATTAATAAATTTTAATATCGACGACCTTTTTTGGAGCTTTTTTAAATTTATCTATGCAATGATATGAATATTTATTTTTATCTTTATTTGTATCTTTTTACTTATATTTAATTATACACATATTATTCTAGATATTTTTATCATAATACTTATAAGGTTTTTTATATTTATCTATTATATTTTATACATAAAAAAGAGCTATAGATCGGCTTTTTTGAAACTGTCAAATCTTTTGTGTAAGTAGATCTTTCTCATAGATTGCTTTTTTATTATTTATTTAATCCAAGTTCGCTTCTAAGGTGTCCTTAACCTGACCAAAGCCTTTGTGAATTCGGTTGTCGTAGCGGTCATTGTAACTCATTGCTTGGATGCCAATGAAAGTATCAAGCGCCTGTTCAGTCGGATACTCTGCTTTGGGATTAGCCTTCCGCTTAATGTCGTTGTTGCCAGACTGACTC
>NZ_DICZ01000043.1:2759-3288 GCF_002417895.1 Lactobacillus sp. UBA5813 | reverse complement strand
GCAATTGTGTAAATTCAAGGCTATGGTAGATTGCAAATTTAATCCGAATTTTTTGACAAATTAGTCAACATTACCTGGTAAGGTGTTTGCCAATTGAGTACTTTAAGGGGCCTCTGGTTAATTTGAAGTAACGTCGTTGTTAAATTTTGAGCACTAATGTGCTCAAAACAAGTCCCCTTAGGGTAAAAATAACGTAAATTTCGATTAAATCGTTCATTACTGCCGCGTTCAGCTGGTGCGTAAGCATGGCAGTAATAGGTTTGAATACCGTATTGTGGTTCAAATGACACTAGATTGCTAAACTCAGTGCCACGGTCGACAGTAAAGCTGTGCACTGGCCCCTTAAAAGTTGCTAGAAAATGCGTTAGGGCTTCATTAACAGTCGCTGCCGTCCGACCTTTTAATCGATAGGCCCAAAGAAAACGTGACTTACGATCAACTAAAGTTAATAAAGCAGCCTTGCTATGTCCACGAGGGCCAACCACTGTATCTATTTCAAAATCACCGATGCGGTTACGTTGGTTAATCA
>NZ_DICZ01000043.1:0-2680 GCF_002417895.1 Lactobacillus sp. UBA5813 | reverse complement strand
CTAATGATTGATTATATTTAGAACGTTGGTCAAGTATACGCCGTTGGCGTAGCCCATGTTCAGGTAGTTCACTCAAGGAGAATTCGATTTTTCCCTGATATAACCAATTATAAATAGATTTAGTGGCTAGTTTAAGCTCATGAGCAATCACTTCCGGTGACCAGCTTAGACGTAAATGGTTTAGAATGGTTTGCTTTAATTTGGCATTCAATTTGGCATTCAATTTGGCATTCAATTTAGTTTTTCGGCCACATTGCACTCGCTTAGATTCAGCATTTGCCTGTGCCAACTCAGCTTGATAAGGTTGACATCGAGATAATTCATAAGAAATCGTGGACGGCGATCGTTTTAACCGCTCAGCCATTTGGACATTGGCTAGTCCTAGTTCACAAAAGGTTTCGATTTTAATTCATTCAGAATAGGTTATACTAAACAAAAGATCAACTCCTAGAAAATGGTTTTGTGGCAAACACCAATTTAAGGAAGGCTGATCTTTTTGTTCGAACGTTGTTCGGATTAATTTTACAATCTACCGTTTAAGGTTAAGCAATTTACTACCTGTCACTAATTCGTCTTATTTAACATACCTGTAAGACGATACATCAATCCTAAATTTCCTATTATTATTACTAACATCACCATTGAAAGAAGTACTGTGACTCCCCAATTTACAGACCAAGACCCTCCAAAATAAATAACAAGGAAGGAAGAAAAGAGTCCCGTTAATACTCCAGGCACATATTTTTTTAAGAGTATCATTTGGATAACATGGCCTAATATATGATATGAAAATGCTAACATTATTGACATATAGAAAATATAGAGATGAAAATAGTACGCGAAAATAGATGATATAAAAAGAAGTATCAGTTGTTGAAATATTATTAAATTAAACTGAAATGGACTTATGACTTTTACAAAATGTCTAAATTGAGAAGTAGGAAAGTTTTCTTTGCTCTTTAATGCTTTTAAGAATTTTGGCATAAACACTATCTCTTCCATTTCATGCAACATAAACAAAGTCGGAAATAGTAAAATTAAATTCATTTTATCCATTACTTATTACCTTCAGCATAAATTTATCAATTTCTTTACCGATATTCAATCCCAGATTTATATTCGAGTATATAGAATAATGGTTCCCTTCGACATACGCTACTTCAATAGGAGACTCAAAATATTTACTTCCAAATAGTTTTTGAATTTGCTTTGCAGCATTTAAGTTCTTTTCTACGTCGTCCCACCAAGTATTAACGGACACACCATCTTTTACATTAGATAAATATAACTTATAACGAGGTAGTTTCCCGTCAAAATTTATTTCATTATCTTTTATTTTTTTCCAAGATTCAAATAAATTCCTCCCAAACACATTATTTAGCATTACCAAAAATGCCACCATTTATTCTTTGGTTGTTCAAAAGCGTTGTTTTTTATTGAATTAGAGTCACTATTTTTAATAGCAATCATTTTTAATTCTTCAATCTTCTTTTCAGCCACTAAATGCAATTGCTGTGATTGATCTAATAACTTTTGCATTGACTTTAATTGCTCATCTTTCTCTTTAATCTGGTTATCTTTGACTGATAACTGCTCTTTGAGCAATTCTATTGTATCAGTATTCTTGTTACCAGTGTTACTAGTAAATGTTACCCCTTCTGGTTTTTGGCTGTTACTACCAATAAAATGCTGTTTTAGCAGTAAATAACCTGAATTGACAACAACTAAGGTTTGTACCCCGTTCCTAGTCACGGTTTGTACATAGTTTGCTCTAAAGTTTGCATCTAGTTTTTTCCTAATGGCTTGTTTTGATACACCAAATTCATCAGCAAGTTCTCTAATAGTTTTAGGCATGTTTTCCAAACCCCTTTCGGAGTTCAGCAAGCATTTCTTGTCTTGTCTGATCTCTTATTTTTTTATCGTGCTCGGCCTGTTTATCAGCCAATGCTTGTTTCTCAGTAGAGCCTAAAGTTAACCCCTTAACCTTGTCAATGGCGCGCCATTTTTCTTGTTCTGTTAATTCACCATTATGCTGGATGTTAAAAAGTTTTTGACGCTCGTCTTGAAAATGACCTTGAGAAAAATCATTTGCGTTTTTTCTTTCAGGCTTCCAAGAAAAAGAATAACCGATAACTGGTTTCCCCCGCCCCTTACCATACTTTTTTCTGATAGCTAACCCCTTAAAAAGCGGCGTTAATTCTTCCTTAATTGGCCGAATAACTCTAGATTCAACATTTGCAGGTTTATTCCAATAACTTTTAGGAATATCAAGTAATTCAAAAAAGTCATTCTTAGAAAAATAAGCATACCCAGTAGTTCGAAATTGTTTAAGAAGACGAAACATTGTTTTTGCGTAACTACTTTTTAAATCTCTGAACTCTGCCAAAGCATAGCGTACCCAACTTTCGAGATAGTTTAAAAGTTTTAATGCCTTGGGATAAATTTGAATATCGACATAAGGAACTTCTGCCGAACCCATAATTTAAAATTGAGTAAACATAACAAATATTTCTCTATCAAGACCATCTTTACTTCTAGAACTAAATCTAAGACTCAATATCTTTTGATATGTACTTTGTATATCATTAATATTATGATTATTTGCGGTTGGTTTATACGCATTTAATTCTATTAATTGATCAATGGTAATCCTACTAGTATTATCTCCTTTATCACGCAA